>CACLNC010000016.1 GCA_902608175.1 uncultured marine group I thaumarchaeote
TCTTAAGATTATTTTTCTTTTATAATTATCTGTAACATTAAACCCACCGTAGTAACATGCACATGCATCATCATAAGCTCCAGTTAAACTAACTTTTGTTTCGATCGATGCATTAACACTAGTTAATAAGATATCCAAATCTGACATCTTTGGTTTGAAAATCTTTGAGCATGCTAATGCAACTGATGTAGAAATTGCACTAGAGCTTTTTAGACCATATCCAACTGGAATGTTAGTTTCAATGTTAATTTTTATTTTGTTTTTACCAAGTTCGTTTTTTGAGATAATTTTTTTTACGACATTATCTACTAGACGTGAACTAATTGTTCTATTATTAGATGTTAATGTAATTCCAGTCCCAGATGTTATATCTACTATAGATTCAGCTTTTGTTGAAATACCTAATGTAGCACCCTTACCAGTTGCTATAGCATTAACTAATGATATTGCACCATGAACAGTTGCTTTTACCTTCATGAAAAACCACCTAAAATTGCTTTTTTCATAGCAGAATATGGAGCCTTTTTGTCCATCCAAATCTCAAATGATCTTACAGCCTGTCCCAACAGCATTTCATATCCATAAATAATTGTCGCATTAACATTTTTTCCCTTTTTAATGAGATCAGTATTGATTGGTTTGTATACAATATCATACACTACAGAATTTTCGTCGATTAGATCCTGTGAAATTGGAAAAATTTCATTCTTCATTCCAATTGACGTAGAATTAATAACAAAATCGTATTTATTTTTATTTCCTTCAAAGTTTTCCAAACTAATTATTTCTGAATTCAATCCTAATTTTTTCCCTAATTCTTCAAGTTCTTTTCCTTTCTCAATAGTTCTATTTACAATGGTTATTTTTTTTGCATTTTGTTTTGCAAATGCTACAATTATAGCTCTAGCCGCACCACCTGCACCATACAAAAGTATATTTGAATTTTTAATATCAAGTTCTCTTTGTATTATTGGATCTAGAAATCCTTGCATGTCTGTATTATATCCAGTTAGAACACCATTCAGATTCGTAACTGTGTTACTTGCCCCAATTAATTTACTATCTTCATCCGTACCATCCAAAAATTTCATAATATCAATTTTGTGTGGAATTGTAACATTAAAGCCAGATATTTTTATTTTTTTTAATGCATCTAGTCCATAATTAAGCTCATTTTTTGGAATTTTATATGCAATATATGTACAGTCTAAATCAAGCTCACGAAATGCAGCGTTATGTATATTTGGTGATAATGAATGATCAATAGGATCACCAATTACAGCAAATGTTTTTGTCATCTATTTTTTTTCTTACCAAAGATTAATTTAACTTCATCTAGGCTAAATTGACCAGGAGCAATTGGTTTCCCAAGTGAAACATAAGTAAATGGACTACCAAGATACAAACAGAGAATTCTAGAGTGTTTACCAATTTCACCCATGCAGAATGAGATTAGGTTTATTTTATTGTCAGGGTTATAAAGCGACATAATTTTTGTTGAATCAATAAATGATTTTGCAGTGGTAACAATTTTGATGTTTTTAGAAAATCTAGTCATATTTTTCTGAATACGTAATAACTCATTCATGCTAGGCGTTTTTTTAAAATCATGCCAAGATACAAGAATTTCAGTTTTGGAGTTTTTTACATATTTTTGTAAATTCTTATCTTTTTTCAACGTTTGAAATTCTATATCAAGTAATAATGGATTGTATTCAGATATTAATTTGAGAATTGAAACTCTTTCTCTTTCATTTGATGAGAATTTACCTCCTTCTTTTTTTGGTCTAAGAGTACAGACACATCTTTTAAGACTATTTTTTACAAGTTCTAGTGCTTCTGGAACGTCACCTGGTTTTAAAAAATCGAATCTAATCTCAGCATATTCCGATTTTTTTAATGCTTTTGATAATATGTGTTTAGTTTTTCTCGGGGTTTTTTCTGCAACAGTGACACATGTTTTGTATGACATATTATTTCTCTAAAATATATTCATCAGAAACTTCCATTCCAAAATGTCTACCTGTCGCTGGTTTTGAATGCACTAAAACTGAATCACCTTTTTTTATGTGGGTTACAGAAACTAAGTTACCATTAGATTTTACAAAACGTATTGTTTCTGCGTCTTGTGCTATAATACCACCAATTTCATCTCCAACTTTGGCTTTGATTAATAGCATTGGTCTTTTTTCAATTTTACATCTACCAATTGTAGAACGTCTTGCATTACCTTTTGAATTAATAACCAATACCTCTGCCCCAGTTTCTAGTTCTGATAGATATTTCGTTGTTCCATCAGGTGATAGTGTATAGCAATGAACTGCACCAGCATTTACCCGGAATGGTCTAGGTGAGGTAAACGAAGATCCAACTGATTCATTATGAACAAGAAATAAGAAATTTGCTCTACTTCCAATTAACAGACCTTCACCTCTATGTAATATTGATGCTGTATCTACACAGACTCTTTCACCATCTCCAACTTCTTGTATATCAATTATTTTAGCAGGTTGAAGTTCAAAATTCTTTGAACCCAAGTAAACTAGTGTTTCTTTTACATGGTTAATTGACCCAGTGTTGAAAATAACACCATCAACGCCAACATCTAATATAGAAAACATTTTTCTTACTTCTTTTGGATTTCTGGCAATTGCAAAAATTTGTGTATGAATTTTATGTAATTTGGCAATAATGTTTTCTAGTGGGATTATTTTCCAATCTTTTACCTCAATAATCACAAAATCTAATCCCTTCTTCGCTGAATCAAGTATCTTTTCTATATCATTATTTGATAACACTTTAAATTTTCTTCCTATTTTTTTCCCTTTTAGCTTCTTAGTAGGTTCTTTATTCAATACAACGTAATTTGCACTCTGTGAAGGAAAAATTGTTTGTATTTTTGTTTTTAAAAGATTTTTTGGATCAGAATACACCATCTTTATTCCCTCATTCTCTAAACCTTTAACAAATTTTGCAAGATGATTTTTTGCAACTTTTGGTTCTATGATTAGTTGCTTATTGGTTACCAATTATATCCGCCACTTCTTTCGTTGTTTGATTTTTAAATATGATTCCTGCTAATGCCTCTACAATTTTTTCTGGATATTTATGAGCAAAGATATTTCTGCCGTATGTTACGCCTTTCGCACCAGATTTCATTGCATCTTCTGTCATTTGTAATATATCCATGTCTGTATTTGCTTTTGGTCCTCCAGCTATAACCACTGGTACTGGAATACTTTCGACAACTTTTGTAAACGAATCAATATTTCCAGTGTATAGTGTTTTAACAATATCAGCACCACATTCTGCACCAATTCTAGCTGCATGAGCTACTACTTCTGGATCATGTGGGTTTGTTACATTTTCACCTCTTGGGTACATCATTGCTAATAATGGAACGTTCCATTCATGGCATTCTTCAGATATACGACCCAAATCTGCTAGCATTTCTGGCTCTTCTTTTCCACCAATATTGATGTGTAAAGATACACCATCAGCACCAAGACGTAATGCCTCTTTTACAGATCCAGTTAACATTTTTCTGTTTGGTGCAGTAGAAAGAGATGTACTAGCGGAAAAATGTACCAGCATACCAACTTTTGGTGGTCTAGGTAATGTTTTGATTATTCCTTTGTTTACTATAACACAAGAAATACCATGACTCTCACATTTGTAAATCATAGAATGTGGCTTTTCGAGTCCCTCAATTGGTCCATTCGAAATTCCATGATCCATAGGAATACAAAGCATCTTTCCCTTCCTCAAAATTCTATTTAATCTAATATCAGTTCCAGTAGCCATAGATGTTATCATTTCTATACCTAATTAAAAATTATAGTAAATTGAATTTTCTAAGGATTAAATAGCATATCTAATCCTCAAAAATCAGTTGAGCCAAATTACCGAGCAAATTCATTCTAGTGAGATTAGCGATATTCTAGAAAACTCACTAAGTGGGCAACCTCCAGCAGAAAACGATTACATTAGATTACTAGAATCAGACGATTCATATCTTATCGGAATGGTTGCTGGCTATCTAACACGGAAACAATTTGGGAATAAGGCGTCGTTTGTTAATAACATCATTCTAAACTATACAAATGTCTGTATTACTGACTGTAAGTTTTGTGCATTCTATAGACCACCTGGTCATGAAGAATCATATACACTAACATTGGAAGAAATTGAATCTCGTGTAAAAACTTCTTGGGATATGTTCAAGATAAGGCAGGTCCTAATTCAAGGCGGTCATAATCCCGATTTAGGAATTGAGTATTATGAAAACTCATTTAGAATGATTAGAAAAAAATTTCCTGATGTTGGTGTTCATGGACTTTCAACATCAGAAGTTGATACAATTGCTAAAGTAGAAAAATCATCAACAAAAGAAATTTTGTCAAGATTAAAGGATTCTGGTTTACAATCATTGCCAGGAGCTGGAGCAGAAATTCTTACTGACAATGTAAAACAAATAATCAGCCCAAAAAAAATTATGAGTGATGATTGGGTTCGTATTATGAAAGAAGCACATGCTATTGGCATTCCTTCATCAGCTACAATGATGTATGGTCACGTTGAAACCAATCACGATATTTCTGAACATTTCAAAAAAATTGTTGAATTACAAAAAATAACAAATGGTTTTATGGCATTTATTCCATGGAGCTTTGAACCAAATAATACATTAATGCAAAAAGAGGGAACTGTTAATTTTGGGGCTGGTGGATCAGAACTTCTCAAAATGATTGCAATATCGCGACTTATTTTTGATGGATTAATACCACATATTCAATCTTCATGGTTGACTAATGGAGTTGGTATGGCACAATTAGCATTACAATATGGTGCAGATGATTTTGGGGGAACACTAATTGGGGAAGAGGTTGTATCTTGTACAGGATCTCGATCCACAGAACTTACAGATAAGAAAATTATTGATGCAATACACCAGATTGGGTTTGATGCTGTGGAAAGGGATAATTTCTATGAAACAGTTTCTATACATTAAAGACCAAAACTAGACCATTTTGAATCAACTAGCTTCTTGGTGTCATCATCCACTCTAACTTGTTCTGGAATTTCCCGTTCAAATCCCTCTTCTTTTGTTTTTTGTGTTGCATCGATACCTAATTTTGAGCCAAGATTAGTTTTTGGTGAGGCAGGATCTAGTGTGTCAGTAGGTGAATTTTCTATTATTACTGTATCTCGTGCTGGGTCAGACCTACTTGTGATTGCCCAAATCACTTCATTCATGTCATGTACATTCACATCATGATCTACTATAACAATAATTTTCGTCAGAGACAATTGTCCTGTTCCCCATAACCCCATCATAACTTTTTTTGCCTGTCCGGGGTATCGTTTTTTTATAGAGACAATTGCAAGTCCTTGAAACCAACCAGCAGGAGGCATACTGAAATCTACTACCTCTGGTTGTAACATTCTAATCAGTGGTAAAAATGAACTTTCAATAACTTTTCCAATATATGCATCCTCAAGAATTGGTTTTCCAACAACAGTGGTAAGATATATTGGATTTTTTCTTTGTAGTATTCCAGTTAAAGTAAATGTTGGGAATGGTTCTTTTGGAGTATAGTAACCAATATGATCACCAAATGGTCCCTCATCACGCATGTCAGAAGAATCAACGTATCCCTCTAGAACAATTTCAGCATTTGCAGGAACTTCAAGATCAACTGTTTTACATTTTACCATTTTGATTCCTTTTTTTCTAGTAATTCCAGCAAACAGAAATTTATCAAGCCCTTCCGGAACTGGAGCTATTGAAGAAAAGACAGTTGCGGGTTCACCACCAATAATTATTGCGGCATCCATTTTTTTCTTCTTTTCTTTTGAAATATCATGATGTTCTGCACCACGCTTGTGTTTTTGCCAATGCATTAATGCATGAGTGTTATCAAGAATTTGAATTCTATAGACACCAAGATTCCTTACACCAGTTTCTGGATGTTTTGTAGTGACCATACCAAATGTAATAAATTTTCCAGCATCCTTTGGCCAAGACTTTGTAATTGGAATTCTATCAAATGACGGGGTTTCATTTATCATTTCCAACACTGGACCAGTTTTTTCTAGTTTTGGAAATGATTCACTCATTTTTGAAAGTTCGGGAAGTTTTTTTAGTTTATTAAAAATACCTGATGGAATATCCATCTTAGTCATATCTGCAATTCGTTGACCAATCTCAGAAAAATTTGAAGTTCCTAAACCAATCTCTAATCTTTTCATAGAACCAAATGCATTTCCTAATACAGGTATATCATGACCCTTTACATTTTCAAAAAGAAGTGCTGGTCCTTTTGTATAACCGACTCTTCTTAAAATTTCTGCAATCTCAAGATTTGTATCGACTTCTACTGTTATCCTCTTTAGTTCACCTATTTTTTCTAATTCTTCTACAAACTGGTGTATATCTTCAATTGTCACGTGTTTCATCATTGTAATGATGGTATAAGCTTAACTGGCTTTGACTCATTTTGTGCAACAAATTACAATAGAATAGTTTTAATTTACTCTGAATGAAAAAAACTAATTGACAGACCAAGAACCATGTCCAGTTTGTAAAGGAAGTGGAACAATAGAACTATTAGATTCACAATGTCCTTTTTGTAATGGCACAGGTGAATTTACAAAATCAGGCGAAAGTTATATGAAATCTCATATTTGTCAATGTATTATGTTAGATAGAAAAGTTTGTCCATTATGTGGAAAGAAATGCCATCATGATACACCAAACAGACCTAAAGTTTTGATTGGACCAGTCTAAAATTATGGCATTGGTGGTAATTCACTCTTTTTACCATGACCACCAGAACCAAACTTGCAGTAAAAGCAAAGATCTGATTGCATGTGGGTTAAGTGTTCTATTTGTATAGCACCAATCTTTAATGCAATTTTTGTGAGAATTTTATATTTTAATGGCATTGCAGGGATTACTTCATCCATGTAAACTTTGTAATGTTCTGGGCAGAACTTGAGTGTCACTTTAGAAGTCTCCTTACTTGATGTGTTTACTTGTTTTGTAAAATTGATTTGCTCTCTAATGTATTCATGTTTTGGGCAAGGACAGTTTTTACCACCTGGGTGTTTGTAGGCTGGTGTATTCTTCCAGTCAAATCCAGGATATTCTTTTTCAAAGTCGTCCATGGTACTTTATAAGCTTAGTATATTATTAAATGAATGCGGTTTTTTGCGCATAAAATTAACCATAATAATAATAAACCAGCATTTTCTCTAATTCCTATTGGCAGCTAAACGAAGAAAGACAACTAGAAGAACATCTAGAAAAACAACTAGAAGAACAGCTAGAAAAACAACTAGAAAGACATCTAGAAAAACAACTAGAAAGACAGCTAGAAAAACAACTAGAAAGACAGCTAGAAAAACAACTAGAAGAATAGCTAGGAAACCAGCTAGAAAGACAGCCAAGAAATCAAAATCTTCTGCAGCAAAAGGATTAGCATCAAAAATCGCTGAACTTGAGGCAAAGTTAGCCGATATGGATAAACCAAAACCAGCTGAAGTAAAACCAGCTGAAGTAAAACCAGCTGAAACAGCACCTCCACCAAAACCAGCTGAAACAGCTCCTCCACCACCAGCACCAGAACAAACTTCTGTTGCATTACATGAAGCATTTCGTAGTATTCCAACAGGAAACTGGAATGATCAAAAAGACAAAGTTCCAGGTTATACTGCTCCAAGTAACAGATACTTTGGTAGTAGAGCATTAGCTGGTGCAGAAGTTGAGGTAACAGCCAGTAACTGGAATGATCAAAAAGACAAAGTTCCAGGTTATACAGCTCCAGGTAACAAGTATTTTGCTACAAGACAGAGACTTGCTTATCATCCAGAGCCAAAGAAGTTTGAAACATGGATTACTAATTCTGGCGCACAAGTGCAGGTTGAATCAGCACCTCCACCACCACCACCACCTCCAGAACCAGAACCACAAGTTCAAGAAAGTTCATCAGGAAGTGGTAAAAGTTCAAAGCAACAAGAACTAGACGAATATGAAAAAGGCTATCTTGAAAGATATGAAAAAGAACATGGAGAAGCTAAATCTACAGCAGAAGCAGGAACAGCATCTAAGAAAGGTGCAATGCCAAAGGGTTTCTAGATTTCTAGAATATTTTCATTTTTTATTTTTTAATACTAATTAGCGAAAGCTTCAAGAACTTCTTTAGAATGTCCAGCGGCTTTAACTTTAGGATATACTTTGAAGATTTTTCCTCTTTCGTCAACTAAAAATGTGCTTCTAATCACACCCATAAATTCACGTCCCATGAACTTTTTCTTTGCCCATACACCGAATTTTTTTGAAACTTCTTTATCAATATCTGAGAGAAGAATATATGGAATCTTCATCTTATCACAAAACTTCTTGTGTGAGTCAACATCATCCTTACTTATTCCTACAACTTCAATTCCTTGTTTTTTGAATTTTTTATAATCTCGCGAAAATTCATCTGCTTCTGTAGTGCAACCAGGAGTAAAATCTCTTGGATAAAAGTAAATCACATGTTTTTTTCCTTTCAAATCTGATGATTTTATTAATTCACCATTGGCATCGTATAGTTGAAATTTTGGTACTGTTTCTCCTTCTTCAATCATATCTTTTGGTGAGTTTTTGACCTTATAATTTAATATTATTTGTATCTAGATTGACTCGCATGTTTTATATGGATATAAAAATCGGATTTGAATTATGGTAAATCCAAGGGCATGGTTTGCAGAGGCTATAGCAACATATGCTCTAGTATTTTTTGGACCTCTTGCTATAATATTGTCTGTTGTAGCATTTGGTGATGGACTATCAATTGAATCAATAATTATGATTGCTTTAGCACATGGCTCTGCAATTGGTTTAATGGTTTATGCATTTGGTCATGTATCTGGTGCTCATATCAATCCAGCTGTGACTATACCAATGATGATTACAAAAAAAATTAGTATCCAAGATGGAATTGGCTATATAATTTTCCAAATTATCGGTGCAACATTAGCTGCATTTTCACTCAAGGCTATTTTGCCAGAACTTGGCGCTAAAGTAAACTTTGGTACACAGGGAGGACCAAGCGAACTACTCAACAATAGCATTATGTCTGGATTTATGGTAGAAGCTATTCTCACATTCTTCTTGGTTGTTGTAATATTCATGACAGCAGTTCATAAAAATGCGCCAAAGAGTGTCTATGGTGCAGCAATCGGTGGAATGGTATTCTTACTTCACATAGTTGGTGTACCATTAACTGGTGCATCAATGAATCCTGCAAGAACATTTGGTCCAGCAGTTGCATCAGGAGCTTGGGAATTCCAATGGCTTTATTGGGTTGCTCCAATTGTCGGAGGAATTATTGCTGGTGTGATAATGAATTATGTCTTTGTAAATAAAGCTGAGAAAGAAGCATAACTTTCCAAACCTTTTTAACAATTTTTCAAAGTCAGATATTGGGCTCGTGGCTCAGCTTGGATAGAGCGAATGCTTGCGGAGCATTAGGTCGGGGGTTCAAATCCCTTCGGGCCCGTTATTAAGATACATATGTTGTCAAACTAACGATATTTTGATTTGACAGACACACAATTACACGGTTCTGGAGGCTGGGTTATAGCTGACATTACAGATGAGCAGGCAAAAAATGCGGATCTTGGTGTTGGTAAGTTGTTTTTGTCAAAAGTCGAAAAACTAGACACTGAAAAAATCATCAAACATTATTGCAAAAATTGTGATTCCGAGTTTGATGGGCCAACAAAAATTAGGATCGAGGAGCAAAATAACGAGGAGGTATCTGATGAATTGATACTAATTGAACGTGGGCAGTATACTTGTCACAAATGTGACTCCATAATTGCAGAATATCGTGTATTCAAGAAAAAATAGATTTTTAATTTCACTTATTAATTCAGATTAGATAGAATAATCATGAAAGTAACATACGATGAAAAAATTTGTACTCATTCAGCAAACTGTGTTAACAACCTTCCATCAGTATTTCAAGTAAAAGATGGAAAATTCGTTATAATTCAAGACGGTGCACCAGAGGTTCAAATTCGAAAAACTGTTGAAGCATGTCCATCTAATGCTCTAAAAATAGAAGAATAGATATCATGAAAGAAAAACAGAAAAATATTGCAATTTGGGTTGCAATTATTGGCGGTGGAATAGCATTCTACTTCTTTTATGGATTTGCAACAGATATGATGAGATAAACCAAGTTTAATTAATTCTGCAAAAAATATTTGACATGATAATAGAATCTAAAATTAAGAATTTTGTAAACTTCCAAAAACTAGGTTTTGTTGCTACAGTTAATTCTGATAACACACCAAACTTGTCGCCAAAAGGTACTGTAAGGGTGTGGGATGATGAGAATTTAATATTTGCAGATATCAATTCACCACAAACCATGAAGAATCTAAGCAATAATAGTTCAATTGAGATTAATGTTGTTGATCCAATTAAACGAAAGGGATATCGCTTCAAAGGAAAATCAACTATTATCTCAGATGGTGAATTATATCAAAAAATTGTGGATTACTATAAAAAAAATGGAACAAAAAATAAAATCAATTCAGTAGTTATGATTAAGGTTGATGATGTACTAGAAGTAGTTTCACCCTTGTATGACTTGGGTATATCAGAAACAGAGATTTCTGATAAGTGGACTAAACATTTTTTAGAAAATAATTAATCGCCATTTTCTTTTTTAGCAGTTTCTAATTTACTAGTATATTCTTCTAGATCTTTTTTTGCTTGATTTACTTGTTTTTTGGATGACATGATTTCAGAAATAACTTCTTCATATTCTTTTTTTGCAATAACAAGTTTTGCGTTAAGTGATTCTAATTGTTCTTTTTTTGTTTCAATTTCATTTCTAATACTTTGTAACTCTGTATTTGTTTGCTCATTTTGAATCTGTTCTGGTGATTTTGTAGTAATCCCATCAGTTTCTTCCTCTTTTTTATTTCGTTTACCAAATAATCCCATTTCTCTCACATTTTCTTTATTTTACTAGGAAATATTGGTTGCTCTCTTTTTTCTATGTCTTATAAATTTGATATAAAATCCAATTCCACCAATAATGAAGCCTGTTATCAATGCAATTGTTGCTAGATCAGGGTTATCTTCTTGAACATATGGTGCCAAGAAAAACATCATTGCACCAAAAATGATTAATGCAAATCCAGAATTTCCTTTTCGTTTATTGTGTTCATTATGTGCCATTTTACATCATAGATGCCTTTTGATAGTTTCTGCAACATTCTTCTTTCCAATATCTTCAATAAATGGACCAATTTTTGGTCCTCTAGTTGTTGAAAGGATGATTTGGTAAAGTATTCTGAAAAAGTCTTTTGGTTGAACCTGATTTTCTTTTGCTATACTGTATATTGAATTCTGTAAATCCTCTATCTTTTCATTTTCTTCTAATAATTTCACCAATTCTTTTAATGCAATTTTAGATGTATCATCAATTACAATCTCGGTAGCTGGAATTTTTGTTTCTTCAAAATCGTCTGAATAATTTCCAGCAAGTGTTATGAGATTTTCAATATGTAAATTTACTTCCTTTACAGTTCCATAATCAATTAGTTTAGAACTTACACGTTTTAGTCGATCATCTTTGAATATTTTGCATAGTTCGATTAGTAATCTATAGTTTACATGAATACTTGGATTTTTTGGTGGATTTAGAAGATTGACATATTCATAAAGTCCCTTTGATTTTACAAGTTTTGCTTCGTTATCCACTTTAATTTTTCCAAAATAGATATTTTCTAATTCATTCCATTCGTCCATAAGAGATGGTATATCCTCAAACCCAAGTTCTCTCGCGCCAGTTATTCTTTTGTATAGTAAAAGTAGTATTGATTGTGGAGTTCCATACCCTAACCACTTTTGTGATGTTACAACATTTCCAAGTGATTTTGAAATCTTCTTTCCTCCCTTATCCAAGAACATTTCATATTTTACATGGTGTGGGTGTGCAAATTCTAATACATCATCAGAGACCCAATCATTTACATTGACTGAATCCATGATGTCTTTTCCATATGCTTCAAATCTAATATCAAATGCTTTCCACCTAGCAGCAAATTCAACTTTCCATGCTAATTTTCCAAGATCCTTTTCAATATCAGATTCACCTTCATGACCACACCCACTCAAAATGTGCTTATCAGAACCAATTTCAGAATCTTTACATCTGTATCGAACTTTTTTCTCATCTTCAATATACTCGAATGACTCTGTTGTGTATAATTTATCACAGTTTTGGCAAACTGGAAAATATGGTAGTATAGTTTGGAATTTTTGTTGACCAGTTAATTCCTCAATCTTGTTTCCAATTTTTTTATTATTAACAAGTATTTGGTGAATTTGATCTTTTAGAAGACCATTTTTGTAAGTCTCATGTGCTGTTTTGTGAATATATTTTATCCCAAGCTTATCAAGCCCTTCTAGAAGCATACTACTCATGTGACTTCCATAGGAATCATGGCATTCGTAAGGATCTGGAATTGCAGAGACTCTTTTACCAATATTTTCTTCATCTACATCTAATCCTTCTGGAATTTTTCGTAGACCATCTAGATCATCTGAGTATGCAATTAATTCAGATTTGTAACCAAAGTTTTCAAGTGCTAATTTTACACCATATGCTCTAACCGCATCACCAAGACTTCCAATATGAGGAACCCCAGATGCACCTAAACCACTTTCAACTCTTAGAATGTCAGTGTTTCGTCCAAGTTGTTTTTCTCGTTCAATTAGTTCGTAAGCTAGCTTATCTATCCATGTACCTTTACCAATTATTTTTTGCACTGTCATCATTTATCACAGTTTTTTTGACATATATGGTCCATCTAAAGTGTATCCTAATTTTTTATAATATTCACGTGTACCAACTGCACTAATCACAAGAAGTTTTGTTGCATCAAAATCTTCTTTTGAAATTTTTTCAGCCACATCCATTAATCTTTTACCTAATCCAGAGTGTTGAATACTATTTTCTTCATGTTCACCAATCTTGATTGACTTACCAAATACATGGAGTTCTCTCACTATACATGAATTCGGAGTAATCTCATCTCTATGTGCTAATTCACTTGGTTTTCGTAATCTTAGGAATCCATAAATTGTTTCATCATCGTCCTCAAAAGAAATGAAAACTTCTCTTCCACCTGATGAATCATACTCTTCTCTAGTAAGATGCAAAAATTCTTGGGGTGTGTTTTTTCGAGACAAACCAGCCTCTCTACATCTTATACATTTACAAGAAAATCCTTCCTCCTGTAATCGTTTTTGAACAATCTGCCTTAGATTACCTGATTTTGGGCCACCATGGATTTCATTAGGTGTAATTTCTCTCTGAACACGCATAATTCTAACCCATTTTGGAACAATTTTTTTCGCCTCAACCAGAACATGAAGCATTTCTTCATCTGTATATGGTTTGTATTTTTTTTCCAAGTAATCATTGTACATCTGTGTATTTTCTAAAACCAATGATGGATAGATCTTTAACATGTCTGGTTTTAGACTAGAGTCATCAAATAATTTCTTGAAATCATCAATGTCTTCTTGTGGTGTCATTGTAGGTAAGCCAGGCATCATATGTCCAACTATTTTATAGCCAGAATCTTTTGACATTTGGAATGATTCTAAGACATCATTGTAATCGTGACCTCTATTAACAACTTTGTAAACTCTTTCGTGTAAGCTTTGTACACCAATTTCAACTCTTGTTACACCATATGATAGCATCAAGTCTACATGTTCTTTTTTACAATAATCGGGCTTGGTTTCTATTGTAAACCCAACATTTCTATTTTTCGCATTTTCGTTATTTTTCATTGCAGTTTGTAGCGTGGTAGATTCAAATCCATTCAGTGCATCGTAGCACGATTTGATAAAATTTTCTTGATAATTATTTGGCATGAAAAGAAATGTTCCACCAACAATAACTAATTCAACTTTTGTTGCATCATGTCCAAAAATTTGTAGCTGATTAAGTTTTGAAGTGATTTGTATATTTGGGTCATAATGATTTTCAATTGCATTAATGGTAACAGGTTCTTTACCAGTATAGCTATTTGGTGTGTTAAACTCAACCCCACCAGGACAATATGTACATCTTCCATGTGGACAAGCATATGGTTTTGGCATTAGTGCTATTACGGCAACACCAGATGCTGTCTTTACTGGTTTTTTTAGCAGGACTTTCTGTAATACTTCATAATCTTTTTCACTAACAGTTGAAAGAATCTCATAATTTCTAGGTATTCTTTCAAGTGCATATTTTGTGCAGACCTTCTTAATCTCTGATTTAATTTGATTCTTGGATGGTGATGATAATGTCAGTAGATTTTGTGATATCTCACTACATGCTTTTGAAAAAACCGATTCGACTTCTTGCATATTCTTTTACACCATTTTGAGTCATAAATTCTTTGAATTTATACTAATTTACTCACGTTTTCGGTAGGTTTAATCCTAGTCGCTATGATAAATGAGACAATTACAATTGCAACTGCAAAATACATTACTTCTACATACCCAAAGTAAAATGCAATTCCACCAGCAACTACTGGACCAATAACCGTTGAAATTGATAGTGTTGAACTGAAAATACCTGTTGACGTTGATTTTGGATTATTTTTCATTAGATGGAAGTTTCCACCTATGAATAGAAATGCCCATGACGCACCAACTAATGCCATAAATGGCATAGCCAGCCACCAATCTGTGATTAACGATAGTCCTATGAAGACAAAAATTGTCATTCCAATGCCAATTTTGAATTTTGTAATGTTTTTGAATTTAATTTTATTTGACATTAAATTCATTACAACGAATGCCGTCAAAGTATTTGCAACATATACAATTGAGACCTGATATAGTTCTGCACCAAATCTATCCATAAGCATAAGTGGCAATACAGTCCATGCAGCAGCGGCACCGATATGACGAACAAGTAATGATGAGAATAAAAATTTATTTTTTGTAATAATTTTTTTGATTGTCCCTTTAGCAATGATTTTTTCTACTTGTAAATCAGGCAGTTTTAATGAGATAAGAAATCCTATTATGAAAAACCCACTACTGATAATAAAAATTAATTTTTCATCATTTGCTATCCCAGCGGCACCAATTCCAGCCAACCATCCAAGTGCATGAAATGATATTATTGATGCAACTTTTGATTTACCTTCTCCGGATTCATATGCATATGCTATCATTGGTGGAATCATTATACCAGACGCAATTCCAGCACCAATCCTTGCTAGCAGAAGATATGCTGTATTATCCGCAAAATAATGCAAGCCAAATGTAATTGCACATAAAATGAAGCCAACTCTAATGAATAATAGGCGTTTACCTTTTTTGTCAGATATTCTACCAAAGTAAATTTCTGATAAAATTTGTGCAAATGCAAATGCTGCAACAATTATTCCAATCTCAAACATGGAATCTGTAACACCACTTGCTATGATCGGCATAAACACGAATGTTATGGCAATTCCAGAGTGTTGGAAGAAAGTTGAACCTCTTATGAGGTTGCTTATACTGGGCTTCTCTAACACATTTTCTGTTATTTTATACCTAATTTGAAAGAATACTATAGAACAAAATATTCCGCATCTGGATGATGTACAACTATTGCAGCTGTTGACTGTTCTGGAGTTATTTGTCCAGCTTCAGTAAGACCAATTCCTAGTTTTTTAGCATTAAGTAGTTTCCATACTAAGTGATGCTGACTAATATCAGGACAACTTGGGTATCCCCAACTATATCTTAGCCCACCTCCATCCATCAAATTCAACTCGCTCTTAATTTTCAAGTTTACCCATTCAGCCATTGCTTCAGCCGTTGCAACAGCAAGACCATGAAGATAATATGCATCAGTATATTTGTCCTCACTGTCCCATTTTGCAATGGTTTCTGCTACTTTGTTTCCTACCGTTACTACCTGAAATGCAACAACATCATCATCTCCAAAATAATCTGATAAGCAAAGATGTTTGCTTTTTGATGATCGTGGAAAACCAAAGATTACTTTTTCACCATCTGAATTTTTTACTATCAAATTATTACCATCACTATTGCATTTGAAATATGCATATACAGCCTTTGGTTCAAATAGATTATTTTCTATAACTTTCTTCTTCCATTCTTCAAGTAATTTTTCTGGGTCATCTACTGATTCTACATTTGACTTTCCTTTGATACCCCATGATAATTTAAACAGTGTCTGTTTATCCAAATGTTTCCATATTTCGGTAAGATCAATTTCTTCCGATGTAATTACTATTGTTTGATTTATTGTTGGTGGAATTGGAGGATTAACTGGTTTAATCTCACTGCGTGGTAGTTTTTCCATTTCATCTTTATCATCAACCACTCTTTCTTCCCATTTTTCTATTCTATTTTTCCATTCTTCAACAAATTTCTCACGTTCATTTGAAACAAGTTTATCCATTGTTTTTAGACCCTCAAACATTGTGTTGCAGTAGAACACGCCTGGTTTGTAAACACCCCCATCCTTTGCAATTCGGTTTATGTAATTGGTATTGATTGCAGCACCACCACAAAGTATAGGGATATTTGTATTAGTTTTTCTTGAATGCTCAACGAAATACTGCATTTGTTTTGAAGTTGAAACTAGCAGTGCAGACAGTCCTATTGCATCTGGCTTAACCTCATTGATTTTTTCAACAAATTTCTGTAGTGGAACTTGCTTGCCAAGGTCATAAACCTCATAACCATTATTCACAAAAATTGTCTTAACAAGATTCTTTCCTATATCATGTACATCACCATAAACGGTACCAAGTACAAGTTTACCCTTACTCGTACCTTCTTCTCTAACAAGATATTTTTCAAGTTCTTTTACTGCAGCCTTCATACATTCGGCGGATTTTAGGACAAATGGTAAAATCAATTCACCAGCACCAAATTTGTCTCCTACTTCCTTCATTGCAGGAAGTAGATCTTCATTCAAAGTTTGTATTGCACCAGGATGAGTAATCTCCTTTTCTGCATTAAGCGATAGTTTTCCATCATTATTGATTACATCCACTGAAATTTTTTCTGCTATTGCAGAGACTACATCATTTTCAATTCCATCCTTTAATCTACTAACTATTCTAAAATTTGCTTTTTTCCCTGCTGACCAGGATGGGTCAATGTCAGTTTTCTTTTCTGATTTTGTAGTATCAGAACTGATTTTTTCAAAGTGTGTGATTAATTCTGATAGAGCATTTGGATTCTTGTTGAAGATTAAATTTTCAGCAAGCTTCTTTTCATTTTCATCTATGTCTGTGTATGGTTTTATCTCTTTTACATTAACAATTGCGCTATCTAATCCAGATTTAACAGCATGATATAGAAAAACTGAATTCAATACCCTTCTTGTTTGTGGAGTTAAACCAAAACTAATGTTACTTAGACCAAGAGTTGTAAATGAATTTGGAAAACGTTCCTTTACAAGTCTGATTCCATCTAATGTATTTTTACCGGCGTTTAGAAATTCTTCCTCACCAGTTGCGAGTGTAAATGTTAATACATCAAAAATAAATTGCTCTATCTTCAATCCATATTTTTTTCCTGATTTGTAAAGAAGCTCTGCAGTTTCCACCTTCTCTTGTGGTGTTTTTGCCATTCCATTTGGTCCTATACATAATGCAATAGCTGGAATTCCATATTTTGCCATTATCGGTGCAAGCGCTCTAAATCTACTACCATCACCCTCAAGATTTATTGAATTAATTATTGGTTTACCTGGAATCTGTTCAATTGTTTTTTCAATAACACTAGGATCAGTTGAATCGATTACAAGTGGTGCATCAATCTCTAAGCTAAGATGTTTTGCAAGTTTTAGCATGAATTCTTTCTCATCAGAGCGTTCAGTTGTTGCAACACACACATCAAGACAATGTGCACCATCATCAACTTGGTTTCTTGCAAGCTCAATTAATCCATCAAAATCATCACTCATTACTAGCTGTTTTGCTTTCTTTGAGCCTTGTGTGTTGATCCTCTCTCCAATTAAAAGTGGGCCAACTTCTTGCTTCAGATCTACGGATTTTAGTGCAGAGCTAACTCGTTGTTTTACCATACATTACAATTAATTGATTTTTTCTAAATACTTAACTCATCATTCTTTCTTTTTTTCGTCAATTACTTTTCGTAATTCAGCAATATGAGCTGGGCTAGTTCCACAACAGCCACCAATTATCTTTATTTGTGTGTACTCATCCAAAAATGAGCTTAGTGCATCTGCCATGTTTTTTGGAGTCATTTTGTATACTGCCTGACCACCTTCATTCTCAGGCATTCCAGCATTAGGTACTACCAAAAGTTGTTTATGTTTTTGTTCATTTAGCCATTGAATACTTGGTTCCATCTCAACTGGACCAGTTGAACAGTTTAATCCAAATAGATCAATACCCATATCGCAAACTGTAGTATATGCTGCCTGAACATTAGTTCCTAGTAACATTTTGCCATACTGATCAAGAGTTGTATTTGCAATTATTGGAATTGTTTTATCAGTTTTTTTTATTGCATTATGTGATGCCTCAATTGCTAATTTTACTTCCAATATGTCTTGGCTTGTCTCAATTAACAATGCGTCAACCCCTCCAAGGATTAATCCTTCTGCTTGAAGTTCAAATGCATTACGTATTTCATCAAGTGGTTTTTGACCAAGATCTGGATCATTTGAACTTGGTAAAAATCCAGTTGGACCCATGGAACCAACAACGAATCTTTGCTTATCAGAGAATTCTTTACATACATCTACAGAGAGTTCAGCATTTTTTTGATTGAATTCAACTGTTTTATCGCCAAATCCATATTCATCCAATTTAATTTTATTTGAACCAAACGTGTTAGTCTCTATACAATCAGAGCCAGCATTCAAGTAGCTTCTATGAATATTTTTTATCCAATCAGGTTTAGAGAATGAAAGGCCATCATTGAATCCATCTTTTCCATTAGGGAAGTCTTCAGGTTTTGGATCAAGTTTTTGAATTTCAGTACCCATCGCACCATCAAATAGTAGGATTCTTTTTTCAAGTGCCTCTAGTAGTGATTCAGTCAAGATGCTATTTTTGATAAAGATGC
>CACLNC010000017.1 GCA_902608175.1 uncultured marine group I thaumarchaeote
CTCTGACACCACTACAATATGGGCAAGGTTCACTTAGAAGTGTCGCACCTGTCAAAAGCAAATCAACTGCTTTTTTTGTTAATTCTTTTGACATTAAATTTCACTGTATAGTTTGATAGAAAAAATTAATTTTTTAATATTCATTAAAGTGATTTTTAGTCAAGGCTTAATAAGAAGTTTAAACTAGAATTTACGAATTAATGGCAGTTATTTGTAATACTTGTGGATTACCTGAAGATTTATGCGCTTGTGGCGAACTTGATAAAGATAGTTCACAAATAATTATAAGGCTTGAAGAAAGAAGATTTAGAAAAAAAGGAACTATGATTGAAGGTCTTGATCCAAAAATAAATAATCTAGAAAAAGTAGTCAAGGATCTAAAGAGAAAATATGCCTGTGGTGGTACTGCAAAAGATGGTTACATCTTTTTGCAAGGTGATCATAGAGATAACATAAAGGAAGCATTAGTGAATCTTGGATTTTCTGAAGAAAAAATAGAACTACATTAGAAAAATCGTGTCAAACTACAATAGTCTACTTCATGCATTCAGTATTCCATACACAGCATTAATCTCAATAGTTTTTGTTTTAATGATAATTTCATTTCCATTGGGTGCATACATTGTATTTAATTCAGATATTGGTGATGACATAAATGCTGATTACCCAATAGAAAATATTGATCTTTTCTTAGCTGGTATTGGGCTTCAATTTCCTGTGCAACTAGAATTAGGTGATATATTCATAGTTACTTGGTGTATGTTTCTTATCTTATTTGTAATTTCATTTCTTGGACCAAAAACTAACTTTATCAAAACTATAATTCATTATACAACTAATGAGCAACAATCTGAAAACCAAAATTATATTGAATCTATCATAAAATGGTTTTCAGTTATAATCTTAATTTCCGTTATCATAAATTTTATTCAGGAAAGCATTGGTATTGTGATACAACCACCAATTATCACAAATGAGTTAATCCAATTCTTCATGATAACAATATCACCGATCACGGAAGAGATTGGTTTCCGAGTGATTCTAATTGGATTACCATTATTTCTATTTTATTCACATAAATCATCGATTAAATTTTTCTTTAAATCATTATGGCATCCAGCAAGATATCTTCACATAATAAATAATAAAAAAGCAATATCATTGATTATTGCAGTGGGAATATTCTTTGGATTAGCACATATTATTTCTGGTGAGGCATGGAGTGTTGGAAAAGTCTCACAGGCTGCAGCAGGTGGAATAATCCTTGGATTTGTGTATTACAAATATGGTCTATTACCTGCAATTCTGATTCATTGGGCAACAAATTATTTTCTACTTTCATATGTATTTGCAATTTCTGAAATTAACCAAATTTCTTCAACTGATGCATTATCGCATTCTTTGATTAATTCACTTGAAATAATTCTTGTGTTATCTGGTATAATTTCAGCTGGAGTGATTTTATTAAATTATGCTAATAATAGAAAGAAGGAATTGTATACTTAACACATAAAATCTAACATTTTTTTACATAGATCTGGTTTCTCATTATACTTCATAGCAAATTCAATATCATCCTGACTATCAATATCTAACATAAGACGACGAATTAATACTAAAGAGAAATCAACATTGTTGCACTTTGCTTCATCAAGATGTGATTTGTACGTACCCTCATCATATCTTGTGGTCATAACTCTTGATGGATTTCGTATCAATGAGTTTGTTCCATTAAACTGCCTAGATGGAACAACTATGATGGAATTTTTCCTCTGAAAGAACGAAAATAAATTATCTAGATCAGAATTATTGAAAAATGGTATGTCCTGTGGTAGTATTATAGATGTGCTAAACTCTGAATCTGAAATATATTCATCTGCTAGTGTTATTGCATTATTAACTCCAGATTCTAATTCATCAAACACTTCAATCGCACTAAATTTTTTACCAATATCAAATGCTGATTGATCATGTGACACAATTATTGTGTTATCAATTTTTTTGCTGGTAGAAATTGTCTGTAAAACTTCACCAAGCATTAATTTGCATATGTCTACAGTTTTTTCTGATGAAATTGTTAAACGAGTTTTAGCCTTTGAGAATGATTTAACCGGTATTATAGCTACAGTTTTCAATCTATGTACGTACTTGTTTTAAGATAAATGATGCTAAAGCATCTTCACTTTGCTTATTTTTCATTCCAATTTTAGTGTCATATACTTTGATATCAAGTCCTTCAATCTTACTTCTCATATTTTTATCCTTAGTATCAATAATAATTTTTGATGCAACATCAGCATACATTTGTGCAACGCCATATGCAGAACTTTCAATTCCTGCAGCAGTCAAGTATTTTACGGCGGGTCCACTAAATGCCTTATTTCCTATAAACGGACTTACTGCTACTACTTTTCTTTTATTTTTGTGTAATTCTTTACGAAGGCCCTTAATGCTTAACATTGGTCCTATACTTGTTAAAGGATTACCAGGTGCTATAATGACAAGACTAGAATCTTGTATTGCACTAATTGCATCAGGATTAGGTCGTGCTTTATCAGACCCAATATATTGAATTCCTTCAACATCACCAGACCCACGATGTTTAACCCAATACTCCTGAAGGTGGAGATCTTCACCGTTTGAGGTAATTCGTGTTTCAATTGTATTATCAGTGACAGGAATTATGTTTGTTGGTATAGCAAATTTTTCACATAACCATTTTGTAATACTAGAAAGACTTTTTCCATTTTTTAACATATTAGTTCTCATTAGATGTACAGCTGAATCCCTATCACCAATTCTAAACCAAGTTTCTTCACCAAGAATTTCCATCTGTCTTAAAAATCCAAATGTGTCTTTCTTAATGCCCCAACCCTTTTCATAATCCAATAAATCCGCAAGACCATAAATTATAGTATCAATATCAGGACATACATACAAACCATATAACCAATAGTTATCACCAACATTACTAATCACGTTAACCTTATCATCTTGCGATACGAACCCACGTACCAATTTTACAGAACCTGTTCCACCAGCTAGTATTGTTATCAATTTTATTTCCTTAAATCGAAATTTCAAATGATGATGGGCAATATTACTTTTTCAAAATATTATAGGTCAATTAGAAAATTACTAGGATAGGTTTATTACTTTGTAGTCACGGTTTTGATCGTGAATAAAACAGCAATATTAACAATATCACTACTTGCAATCATTCTATCTATTACTATTACACCAGCATTTGGTGCGCAAATGGATGTTAGAATAGACCCAACCATGACTACTACCACTGCTGAAATCAAGTATCAGAGAACTGTGTTCATAGAATATGAAAATGGTGGTCAAGTTGCAGATATGATGCGTGGTCATACTTGGTCAAAAGTATTTTCTGCTGATTCAACCAGTCCTGGAGTTAATGAACTTCGAGATAGAATTAATTATTATTTGAAAACTGAAACTGGTAGTAATGCAGCTGTAACTGATCTTCAAATTAGTTATGATGCAACACTTACTGGAAGAGAAATAAACACATCAGTTGACTATAAACTGGTTATAGATTACACAATAACAAATCATATGGTGAGACAGCAATCAGGAAACAGTCCTGGAATTGTTGATATGGATTGGAGAGGAATAGTAATTCCTGGTGATGTTCAGATTTTTGCAAAAGGAATGAATAATGAGGTTAATTTACCAATGTCAGTTTTTTATGAGGCTGCACCAGAACTTGCTCAACTAATTCGTGGTAGTGATGCCGAAAATATTTTAAACCAACCAATTATTGATTCCAGTGGAATTGGAAACCAACCATTAGCAAATTGGCATTTTCTATTTGATCCAACAGGAATTAATGCAGATGCTGCACAGTTTGGTATGTCTGATGAATTAGCTGGAAAAGTTTGGTCATCTTATACAATGGGTGAAAGTAGTTTAAGAGAAGGTAGACAAGTAGAACGTATTCAAGAATCAAGTTTCATGGCTGACACTAACTATCCAATTAGATCCATTCAATCATCTGATGCTGGAAATGTATTCATTTCAGGATTTGCAACTGTTGATGTTATAGATGGTAGTGAAGTGTTTGGTGTTACTCCACGTGCACCTGAAGGATATGCTACAACTTCAACTGGTGAGTTCCCAATGATGATTATTTATGGAATGGCTGGTATGGCTGCACTTGGTGGTGGTGCAATATTTATCATAAGTGAAAGAAGAAGAAAATATGAAAAAACACATAATACACAAACTGGAATTGATCCATCACAACTACGTGCTTCTTCAACTAGTACAGGAGCTGGTGGTTATAAAACAAACAGAGGAGAAGCTGAACTTATTGATAGTGATTATGCTAAAACTAGAAGTGTTTACGAGCAAGGACAAATAGAACAGAAAACTGAAACTGTTCAACCAGAACCAAAACCAGAACCAAAACCAGAACCAAAACAAGAATCAAAACAAGATGATGAAAGAGAAAAATTAAAAGAAGAATTAAGAAAAACATTAGAAGAACTAAAGAAAGAACTTAAAAAACAAAAATAGTGCGTGCTGGACGTAACCCTCTTTCTGTTTTAACGATATTTCGCTTTGCAGCCTACCTGAACCTGGTGCAGAATCCTATGGTTCTGTTTGGCCTTGCTCCTTGTGGGACAGATTTTTCATTCCTTTACTGGAAACCTCAGGTTTTGCCATCACAGTACGCCAGTTTGGATATTTTCTGCTCTGTTGCCAACCATCTCTGATTATCTATCGCCAGACCACAATTTCTGCATGAAGAGAGGAGTTTCCTCTGCCGTAGCAGTAGTCGTGCACCAGCTCGCACGACTAGCCTTAAACTTGAAATTAATTTTAACGTAGCTAAAATTTTTCTCATAAGTATTTATTCTAGGGTTTTGGGCGTGAGATGATGAGCGACTCAACTTCACCGTCAGGACTAGTTCGTAGCTTAGGTCTGAAAGATGCTGTAATGATTGGAATTGCCTCTATGATTGGCGGTGCAATATTCGTACTTGTAGGACCAGGTATGGCTGAAGCTGGACCCGCATTAATGATAGCATTTCTGATTAATGGTGTAATCACTTTGTTTACGGCATTAACATATGCAGAACTTGGTTCTGCATTTCCTGCAACAGGTGGTGGATATAGATGGGTAAGAGAGGGTCTACCAAGACCAAATGCGTACATTAGTGGTTGGATGGCTTGGTTTGGACATACTATTGCAGGAAGTCTATATGCTGTTGCGTTTGGATCCTTTTTTGGTCATCTATTAAAAACATCAGAAATTATTGATTCGTCATTTCCACTTCCTATTGAAAAACTTCTTGCAGCAGCAGCAATCATAATATTCACTGTTGTAAACATTCGTGGATCATCTGACACGGGAAAAGTTGGTAATGCAATAACATTCACACAGATTATCATTATTGCTGTTCTAATTGGTGCTGCAATTGCTGCTATGACGTTTACAAATCCAGATTGGCCAACAAATTTCTCAGACTTTTTTCCAGCTGGAGTTACTGGACTTGCATTAGCAATGGGTTTAACGTTTATAGCATTTGAAGGATATGAAATCATTTCACAGGCTGGAGATGAAATTAAGAACCCAAAAAAGAATATTCCTCGTGCTATACTAATTTCATTAGCAATTGTTGTAACATTATACATTCTATTTACATTTGTTTTCATCGGTGGGTTAAGCCAAAATGATGTTGGTGTGCCGTCATGGGAATTTATTGGGGGTTTTGGTGAACTTGGTATAATTGAAGCCGCAGAATATTTTCTTCCTTTTGGTGCGCTAATAGTTCTTGCGGGTGGTTTAGTATCAACACTTTCTGCACTTAATGCAACAACATTTGCATCTAGCAGAGTTTCATTTGCGATGGGAAAACAGAATGATCTTCCTGACATTTTTAGTAAAATACATTCCAAGTATCGTACACCATATATTTCTACAATAATTTCTGGGGCGATAATGATGACATTGGCTTTATCAATGGATCTTACTGCTATTGCTTTTGCAGCAAGTGTTATGTTTCTATTTTTATTCACTCAGGTAAATTTTGCATCAATCACAATTAGGCGCATATATGAAAAGAAGGTAGAATATGGTTTCAAAACACCACTCTTTCCACTAATTCCTATTGCGGGAATTATAACAGCTGTTGGTCTTTCAGTCTATCTTCTGTTTACACATCCTGAAAGTTGGTTAATCGCTATAGTATGGGTCGGTATAGGTTTTCTAATTTTTAAATTTTATACATCAAAAAAAGAAATTGAGCATACCGCACCACTTGTTCTATCAGAAGGCCCAGAAGAACGAAAGAAATATCGTATCTTAATTATGTTTAATAAAAAAACTGCTCAAAATATTTTATCAATTGCAAATAGTATTGCAAAACAAAATGATGGTGAAATTATATTTTTGAATACAGTTAATGTCCCACGACAAACATCAATACAATATACACATGGCTTTGGTGAAACTGGAATGAAATCATTTGATGAATTTAAGAAAGAGACTGACCACTCAATAAGATATAGATACATGGTAAGACTTGCTCATGATGAGACAGAGGCAATTCTTTCTACAATTCTAGAGCAAGGAATTAACACGCTTTTAGCTGATTTTGATTTTTTGAGAAATAATAGAAAACTTTGGTCACTCTCAACATGTGATATAATTGCTATAAGATCTAAAACTAACTTTCAAAATGATCTTTCAAATGTTGTTGTTTCGTATGACAAAGGAAGACATTCAAAACTTGGTCTTGAAATTGCTGCTGGTTTATCTAGATCAAACAATAGTAATGTACGGATTGTAAGAGGTATGACAGAAACTAAGGAAGATGAAATAGAAATACAAAATAAAATCAATGAACAAATGTTTGATTTAGATATGAAAGAAACAAGATTGGAAAGAGTTAGCCCACTTTCAAATGATGTACTACCACATTTGTTAGTAAATTTTGCAAGAGATGACTCATCACTATTAATCTTGGGTGCTGGTAATCAATCTGAATCTTCATTTAGTCCAAAAACATTACACATTTTAGAAATATCCAACAAGTCAGCTATAATTGTTAGAGACAGTAGATTAGCAAATATACACACACGGGAGATTTGGAATGGTATAGCATCTAGACTTAGAGAAAATACAAAATTGTATAGGTTTTATGTTAATCTTATAGAAATATCACATTCTATGAAGAAACGTAAGCATATGTTAGATGATGAAGATGAACAATTTCTAAATGGAACCAAACGTGATAAAGCTGGAGATTAGAAACATTAATCCTACAATATAATTTTGTTTATTTGTGAAAGAATATGATGTTGTGATAGCAGGTGGTAGTATTTCTGGCCTACTTACTGCTAGAGAAATTGCAAGAAATGGTAATTCAGTATTAGTTTTAGAAGAAAATTTTGAGATTGGTACCCCAGATCATTGTGGTGGACTTGTCAGCAAAACTGCATTAAATGATCTAGGAATTAATCCGTCACAGAAAACATTTGACAGTGCTATTAACTCAGCGAAAATATTTTCACCATCTGGAAAAAATATTACGATTGATTCAAAAAATCAGAATGTTATTGTTGTTAGTAGAAGAGAACTTGATAAACAGGCTGCATTGCAAGCACAAAAACTTGGTGCAGAGATTATGGTAAATACAAGCTATATGAAGAAAACTGATAGTGGTGTTAAAACTTCAATTGGAAATATTAATTGTAAAGTTGTAGTTGACTGCCGTGGAGTTAATGCATTGTTAAATAATGATAGAGATGGTGTACTACAATCTGCACAATATGAGGTATATGGTGATTGGATACAAGATGGACAAGTTGAAGTGTATATTGATCAGAAAAAATACCCAGAGTTCTTTGGGTGGATTATTCCATCTGGTAATGGTGTTGGGAAAGTTGGTGTAGCTGGTAAAGAGATTAACGTATCAAAAACTATGGAAAATTTGTTATCAAGTAAGGGAAATCATTCAATAATAAGAAAGATTTATGCGCCAATTTGGATTAAAGGACCAATCAAAAAATTTACATCAGAAAACATAGTAATTGTTGGTGATGCAGCGGGTCAAGCAAAACCAACAACAGCTGGAGGTATTTACTCCTGTGGAATGGGAGGCATAGTTGCTGGGAAAACAATTACAAAATTTTTAGAGACAAAACAGATCCCAGATCTTGAAGAATATCAGAAAACATGGATTAATAAATTTGGAAAAGAGTTTGAGAAACAAACCATAGCACGAAAATTATTACGTAGGCTTGATAACGATTCAATAGATAAACTGTTTAATCAAATTACGCCAGAAATTATAAAAGAAATTTCAGAAAAAGATGATTTTGATTTTCATACTGGTTCAATTATTAAAATGCTTGGACTTAAAAATTCTGTAAGTGTAGCACAAACTATAATTGGCGTGGAAATCAAAAAACTTCTGCATTCATAACTAAAAAATTCTAAGGAAGGTATAAATTAAAATGGAAATTAGCAGTAGCATGTCATCTAGTATACAACTACCAAAATGCAGCTGTTGCAACAGACACATTATGCCAAAAGATAAATGTATTAAATTTGACTGCCCTAACTGTGGCTCTAGATTAATCTGGAGATGTTCAAGTTGTAGGGTGGCAGCTAGAAACTATACATGTGGATCTTGTAATTTTTCGGGACCATAAAAAATGGCACGATTACTGTTAATTGTCAAAATCTTACCCACTGGTGTTGAAATTAATTTAGATGAGCTTGTCGAATCAATTAAAACATCATTAAAAGATGGAATTGAATTGAAAGAATATGTTAAAGAGCCCTTAGCCTTTGGTCTTGAATTTATCAAGGCGCAATTCACTCTAGACGATGCAGAAGGACAAATGAATTCGTTAGAGAAAACTGTAACTGATACAAACGGAGTGAGTGAATTTGAGGTTCTTAATATGAGTAGAATGTCGGTTGATGTCAAGTAGGTGCGTATTTGCCTAAAAAGAACGATTTATTGCAAATGACAGTTGCCGAATCAAAACAACGTGATATTGGTAAAAAAAGAGCACGTATTGGTCCTGATGCTATGGATTATCTCAATGTTTCACCTGGCGACATAATTAGGATTATTGGGAAAAGAGTAACATGTGCAATTGTTTGGCCTGCAGATGAAGATGAAAAATATCCAGATACAATTAGAGTTGATGGTCAAACAAGAAAAAATCTTGGAGTTTCACTGAATGATATAGTTGAAATTGAAAAAACTGATGTAAAACAAGCTAAAAACATAGTTTTAGTACCAATCAATGATGTTATTACTGTTGACAAAGAGTTCACTGATTTTGTCAAGAATAGATTGAAAGGACTTCCACTAATGGAGGGCGATGAAATATCTGTGATGATTCTAGGAAATTCAATCGACTTTAAAATAAATAAAACGTCACAAAAATCTGCTGTAAGAATTGATCGTTCATCAAACATAACAATTCTTTCTGAAACTACTGTTGACAAAAAACTACGTATTACTTATGAACAAGTTGGTGGGCTTAGAGAAGAAATTAAAGTGATGCGAGAGATTGTTGAGTTACCACTTCGACATCCAGAACTTTTTTCAAGATTAGGTGTTGAACCACATAGTGGAATACTACTTTATGGTCCACCAGGATGTGGTAAGACTCTTCTAGCAAAAGTTCTCGCTAGTGAATCTGAAGCAACTATGTATTCTATTAATGGTCCTGAGATTATGAATAAATATTATGGTGAAACGGAGGCTAGATTAAGAGATATTTTCAAAGAAGCAAAAGAAAAATCACCAAGTATTATTTTCATAGATGAAATTGATGCAATTGCACCAAAAAGAGAAGAAGCATATGGCGATGTAGAAAAAAGAGTTGTTGCACAACTTCTTGCATTAATGGATGGTTTAACTGATAGAGGTAATGTTATTGTTCTTGGCGCAACTAATAGACCTGATAGTGTTGATCCTGCACTTAGAAGGCCAGGACGATTTGATAGAGAAATAGAAATTTCTGTCCCAAATGCAGATGGCAGGTTTGATATTTTACAGATTCATACAAGAGGAATGCCAAACGCTAGTGATGTTGATTTAAAGATATTATCTTCAGAGTTACATGGATACACTGGGGCTGATATTAAATCACTATGTAGAGAAGCTGCAATGAAAACAATTAGACGGTATTTACCAGAAATTGATTTAGAAACTGAAAAAATACCTGTAAAAGTATTAGAGTCGATGAATGTTAAGTTAGTTGATTATTATAATGCAATGCATGAGGTAATCCCTACAGCAATGCGTGAGTTTTATGTAGAACGCTCGAAAGTTTTCTGGAATGATGTTGGTGGACTAAATGATGTAAAAAGAATTTTAGAAGATAATCTAATTGTTGCAATGAATGAACCAAAAAAGTTTCTTGATATGGGAATTAGCCCACCAAAAGGTGCTCTATTATATGGTCCACCAGGATGTGGTAAAACGCTTTTGGCTAGAGCCCTTGCGACGGAAAGTGGTGGAAATATGATTATAGTCCGTGGTCCAGAAATACTATCAAAATGGGTTGGTGAATCTGAAAAAGCAATTAGAGAGATTTTTAGAAAAGCTAAGGCATCATCTCCATGTGTCATAGTTTTCGATGAATTAGACTCACTTGCAAAATTAAAATCTGGAGATGAACGTAGTGTTGGTGAAACAGTACTGAGTCAATTATTAACTGAGATGGAAGATGGAACAACTTCACGAGTGGTAATAATAGGAATAACAAATAGACCTGATTTAATAGAAAATTCCATGCTAAGAAATGGTAGATTAGACTTACCAATCTATATTCCACCACCTGATGAAAATGGTCGTCATGAAATTATTAAAATTCTAACTGAAATGATGCCTCTTCATAAAGATGTTAACTTGAAAGAAATCGCAATATCTACACAAAGTTATACTGGTGCTGATTTAGCATCGTTATGTAGAGAAGCTGCTGTAGAAGCAATGCAGAATAATTCTAAAGAAATTACAAATACAGACTTTGCGGCTGGTCTAAAACGCGTAAAACCATCCATAACACAAGAAGTTGAACAGTGGTATGATAAGATTCAAGAAGTAGTGTCAAATGTAGTTCCTAAAGAACGCGATAAGACATTTTATGGTTAAAATGGTAAATTATAACAAAAATACTATATTTGAAAATATAAAACAAGAGACATCTCTTACTGATAAGGTTCTTTTTAAGAAAATCGCAAAGAGTGGGTTAGTTTTATCTAATGCAGAATTTGAAAAAATATTATTAGATTTAGAAATTGCCGGCCTCATTAGTGTCTCATGGATTACGAAAGATTCCCGTAGGATTGAAGTTGTTATAGAAAAACAAGAAGTAGATGAGTATGAAGATCAAATAAAAGAAGAAGAAGAGAAGAGTTATGAAGCGAGCTTCCCTGGTACTGAAAACGGATTATAAAAATTAAAATCTAAAGTGAAATGCTGCGTCTAACGCAACTGCAATGAAAATTATTGCTAAGTATGGTGCAGTTATTTTGTATGCCTTCCATGCAAACTCAGATGTAGGTTGTTTCGTAAGTTTATAATGATAAACTAGCATTAACCCACCTGAGGCGGCTGCTATAGCGGTATATACAATTCCTAATCCAAATGCATACAACATAAGAGAATATGGAAGTAGAATCAATGTGTTTACAAGTATGTATTTTGATGTTTTCTCCATTCCAATTAAAACTGGTAACATTGGAACCTTTGCAGATGAGTATTCGTCCTTCATTTTCATTGCAAGACACCAAAAATGTGATGGAGTCCATACAAAGACTAAGAAACCAACCAAGAATCCCAATACATCCATTGAGCCAGTAGCACCAGCCCAACCAGCCATTGCCGCAGCACTGCCTGCAAATCCACCAATCACAATATTTGATGAATTTGAACGTTTAAGCCATACCGTGTAAATGATTACATAGAAGAAAATTCCTAATGCAATGAAAAATGTTGTAACATAATTTAATGTAAATGCAGAATAAATTACAGATATTGAGCTAACAGCAATTCCATAAAAAAGTACAGTGTTTTCCTTTATTCTTCCAGATGGTATTGGTCTAACACTTGTTCTTTTCATTATAGAGTCAATGTCTTTATCATAATAATGATTCAATGCACTTGAACCGGCAGATGCTAAAGACCCAGCTATTATAATATGTAATAAATTCCAATAATCAAGCTCTGGTCCAATTAACTTACTTGCAGCATACATTGATGTAATTGCAGTAAAAACCAAAAGTACCACGATTCTTGGTTTTGAGATTTCGAGAATTTCTTTAGCGCCCAACAGTAAATTCCCATGTAGTTAGCATTTAATTTATTCGAATAGCGATCAATGCAATTTCAAAAGGATTAATTATATCAGATAAACCATTTAGCTCAAATGAGTAATTGGGACTTAGTTATGCCTGGTGCTGGATTAACTGCTATAGGAATGGCTGGTGTTGTAGTTTCTTACTCTGGAATTGCTCATACATTCATTGATGGAATGCATGCATTAACTGGTCTTACTATGTTTATTGGTCTAATTATTCTATCAGGTGGAATTTTAGAGGGTGGAGTATCAACTAGTAATAGAACAAAAGCCACTGCGTTAGTAATAATCTCAATTGTTTTAGGATTCGGTGCTGCAGGGTTTGCTTTTTCAGAAAGTGAAACGTTGCCAAGCTTTGTTGGAATTTTGATCATGATTGCAGTCCCGGGTATAATGATGGCATACTTTTCAATGAAGATGCCACAATATGCAAAACCAGTTGGAATTATTTATGCGATTGCTGCTGGTGTTGGTATACTATGCTTTGTTGGGTTTGGATTTGTAAATCCAGCAAATGTAATTATGGAAGATGTTGTTGAAACTACTGAACAAATGCCAGATGGACCAATTTACTCAATCTCAATATTAGCTGGATCAGCAGAACAAGGGAACCCTGATTATGAACCAGATGTTGGCAAAGTAACACAAGGTCATATTATAGAATGGACTAATCATGATGAGGCTGCACATACAGTTACAAGCTCACTTGATTTTGGTGAAACTTTTGATTCTAGTTTGCTTGGTCCAGATGCAACATTCCAAATTGACTCCAACAAACTAGATATTGGCTCATACGAATACTTGTGTATAGTTCATCCATGGATGGTTGCAAGTATTGTTATAGATGAACCAGTTGAATAATAGTGTGAAAGAGATAATTCTAAACCAAGAGCAGATAGATATTCTAACAGAACATGCTAAAAACTCTCATCCGAATGAGTCATGTGCAATGCTACTTGGTACACATAATGATCAACAGTGGAATGTTAAGGAAGTTTTTCTTACAAATAATATGGAACAGTCAGAGACAAATTTTACAATTTCACCAGAGGAGCTCCTTCATGGGCATCAACTTGCAGAAAAAAAACAGTTAGAATTGGTTGGTGTCTTTCATTCTCATCCAAACTCAAGTGCTATACCGTCAGATACCGATAAAAAATTCATGAAGGGTAATCCTGTGCCATGGATTATTCATTCTGTAATGAATAATGATATTGCAGCATTCGTATTAGATACATCCGTGGAAGAAATTTCAATTAAGATTAAGGAAAGGCATTTTTATCAATAATTCTATATTCTAAGAAAAGAAATTGAATTGTTTGAATTAAATACTCCTTGATCTAACGGTCTGACATGGCAATGGACATACACGTCTACGATACTTACGTTCAAGCAAAAGATGGCCATACAATGCATTTTGACGTTATTACTAGCGAACAAGATCATGATAAAGCAATAGAATATGCCAAACAATGGCTTGCAACAATAGGTGAAGCAGACGCTAAAGTAACTGGTGAAGAGTGTCAATTCTGTCATACGCAGGGCGCACCTGAACCAGTAGAAAAAGAAATAAAAGAAAAGGGGTTCTTCATCCAAAAAATGGAAGGATGCCCATAAACTCTTTTTTTATTAATTTTTTAAAAATTCTAAAGTACTATTACTGCAAAGAAAACAGGAACAAATACTATTGCAATTGTATTGAGTAATTTGATTACAGTGTTTAATGCTGGTCCAGCTGTGTCCTTGTATGGATCTCCAATAATATCACCAACAATTGATACCTTATGTTCCTCTGTGCCCTTTTCACCTTTCATCTCAATCAGTTTTTTGGCATTATCCCAAGCACCACCAGTATTTGCCAAGTGATATGCAAGGAAGATGCCAGTGACTACAGCACCCATAAGTAATCCTGCAACTGCAGATGGACCTAACAATATACCAACCACAATTGGTGCTGCAACTGCAATTGATGCTGATTTCCAAAGTTCACCTAATGAAGCTACAGTGGCAACATCTACACATTTTGCATAATCAGGTTTTGATGTTCCAGCGAGTATTCCAGAATCATTCTTGAATTGTCTTCGTACTTCATCCACCATTTTTTTTGCAGCCCTTTCCACACCACTGATCAATTGGCCAGTTATAATGAATGGAATTAATCCACCAACAAGAAGGCCTACAACTACTGCAGGGTTTGAAAGACCATAATCAATTACCATTTCACTGAAATAATGCGATGCTTCAAATTGAAATGCCTGAATCATGGCTAATGCAGCTAGTGCAGCACTTGCAATTGCAAATCCCTTGGTCACTGCCTTTGTAGTATTACCAACAGCATCAATTTCATCAGTAATTTTCCGATTTTCTTCACCCATTTCAGTCATTTCTACAATGCCACCTGCATTATCTGCAATTGGACCAAATGCATCAATGGCAAGAACAATACCAGCAAGACTTAGCATTGCCATTGCAGTAAGTGAAGTTCCAAATATTCCATAAAGTAATGGGTCAGAACCTTCAGGTGCAGCTGAAGAACATAAAACAAATGATACTATTATTGCAGCGACTAATGCAATCATAAAGGGTCCAGTTGATTGTAATCCTTTGATTATTCCCATCAATGTTAGTGATGCATATCCCCACTTTGCAGATTCAGATATTTCTCTAACAGGTTTGGAATTGGAATTTGTATAATAATCTGTAATTTTTTGGATTACAGGAACAAGAATCACACCTATCACAGTAGAACCAAATAGAGCATATGCAATTGGACTTGTACCCAAAATTATGTATGTAAATACAAAGTTTAATGCAATTGCAATTGCAGCTGTAACATAAAATGATATGTTAAGTGGTTTCATTACATCAGTAATCTTTCTTGTTCCAATGGTTGCAGTTCCAATTATTGAAGCAACTAATCCAGATGCACCAATCAAGATAGGATATGCAAAGTTTTCAGGTGAGCCAATTAATGCTGCAATTAGTAATGATGCCAAAATAGTTACAATATACGATTCATAAACATCAGAGCCCATTCCTGCAGCATCACCTACATTATCACCTACATTATCTGCAATTGTAGCAGGATTACGTGGATCATCTTCTGGAATGTTGGCTTCAACTTTACCTACTAAATCTGCACCCATGTCTGCAGCTTTTGTAAATATTCCGCCACCAATTCTAATGAATAATGCTATTAGACTTGCACCAATTCCAACGCCTGCAATAGTAATTGGGTTTGGAAATATCATATACAATATAGCAGTAGCAACTAATGCCATAGCTGGAACTGCTAATCCAACAGTTGCTCCTCCTCTAAAAGCTATTGCAAATGTTTTACCAAGTCCAGAACCTGTTGCATTCGCTGCTCGAACAGCTGCTTTTACAGTAACTTTCAGAGAGATAAAACCAGCAACAGCAGATAATGTTGCACCAACTGCAAATGCAATTCCATTTGATTCGCCAATAAAGAATCCAATAACTACAGATAGTCCAATTGCTATTGGGACAATAATTTTCATTTCACGTTTAAGAAATGCCGCAGCACCTTGACGTACGGCTTCGGAGATTTCAAGCATCTCTTTTGTACCAGGCTTCTGTTTTGCAACCCAAGCAGTATATCCAGCTGCAACTGAAAATGAAGCAATTGCAGCAATAATTGGTACTATAACTTCTAACGGTAAAGGTAATGAGTCTTGAAATGCCATCTTATACTTGAAAAACGAAATTGTGGTGCATATAAATCATCAAACAGAAAAGATCTCACTTATTTTCTTTTCTGATATGCCAAAAATCTTTTTCCACGTAAGCCTTGTCGAACCAATTTGTTGAATCTCTTTCCATGACCAAGATATGGAAATCTCATATGAATTAGTTCGTGGACTATCGTATTTTCTAAAACCTTTTCATCAGGAATTCTTTTGACATTAAGAAAGATCGTTTTTTGGTAGAAATATGCAACTCCATAATACTTGTATGCAGTAGTACGTCGGCCCTCAGTAATTTCTCTCGGTGCATCTAAAACTTCTTTTTGTGTAAAAAGTACCTTTGGTTCTGAGATAGAAAATCTTTCTGAATAAATTCCTACTTTTTCAAGAATTACAAGTTTCAAATCAGGGTCCAATTTCATAATAATTAATTTTATAATTTGAGTTTATTACTAAATGTCAAAAGTTACTTCTATGTTTGTTTAGAATAATTAGATTATCGGGTCAGAGATATAGTGTTGTAATCACAGATCATACAGCCACCGACTCATCATACCCACATCACATTAAATTAAGTAATTTTTGAATCTTCTCACGTAAGTCAGGCGTAATTTGTACAATCACTAAGCCCTCATTTGGTTGCCCATACATTACAATAAAACCATCTGGTGCATTCATACAAATAGGTAATACTAAAAGATCTTCTTCACCATTAACAATTATACGCACGTGTGGTTCTGATGAAAACGCTTTCTTTATTGTAGATACTGCTTCATCTGTTATTTCTCCTGCAGGATTATTACATGTTAACTCTGTGTTAATGGTTTCAACTTTAGGTATACTTCGTTTATTTCTTTTTTCAAGACCATCAACTACTTGAATGTGTGGGATTAATCCAAGATTTAACAAAATTTCTGTTGTTCTATCTCCTACAGTAATAATGCTTGATTCAGAATAGATTTTTTTAATAATTTCATTCTTTTCAGTGTTAGTATCCTTGATTAGATTACCTAATGGTAACTTAAATTGATCACGAAAATTTTCTGGTAGTTGCAAAGAATTCTAAGTTGATGGTGGAGCCTCAGCTTGCATTTCTTCCTGCAATTTTGCCGCTTGAATACTACACTGCGCAGCAATATTTTTTGCAGAAGATGTGAATGCTTTTGCACTTGGTGAATCTGGCTGTGTTAACATAATTGGTTTACCAAGATCTGAACCTTTCATAATTCCAGAATTTAATGGAATTTCTCCAAGAAATGGTAAATTGTATTTTTCACTGATTTTCTGTGCACCACCTTCACCAAATATGTAATGTTTCTCACTACATTTAGAACATTCAAAGTGACTCATATTTTCAACAACACCTAACATTGGAACATTAAGTTTTTGAAACATCCCAATAGCTTTCACCGCTACATTACTAGCAACTTCTTGCGGTGTTGTAACTACAAGAATTCCTGTTATTGGTATAGTCTGAGCAAGTGTTAATGGAATGTCACCAGTACCAGGTGGTAAATCAACAATTAGATAATCCAGATTGGACCAATCGGCTTGAGTTAAAAATTGTTTTAAAATACCAGAAATTATTGGACCCCTGTATATTGCAGCTTGATGTTCTTGTTCTGCAAAAAAACCAAAAGAAATAACTTTGATACCATTTGATTCTACGGGTTCCAGCAAGTCAATACCATCATCGTTCTTTTTCACTTGCATTCCAGCATCTTTCATACCAAGCATTAACGGAATACTTGGACCATAGATATCAGCATCTAACAAACCAACCTTAGCACCAGTTTTTCCTAATGCTAAAGCCAAGTTTAGTGCCACTGTAGATTTTCCAACACCGCCCTTACCACTAGCTACTGCAATTACATTTTTTACCGTAGACATTACTTCATCAGCAGCTAGATCACGGCCTTCCATAACTTTAGCAGTAACTTTCATGACAAAGTCTTCAATTCCTTCTAACTCGTCTACTGCTTTTCTTACATCCGCCTCAATTTCTTCGTTAAAAGGACATGCTGGTGTTGTTAATTCTAAAGTAAATTTTAGATTTCCAGAATTTAGCTCAAGGTCTTTAATCATTCCCATCGAAACAATATCTTTCTTAAGATCAGGATCAATTACTGTAGCTAATTTTTCTAATACTTGATCTACTCCTACCATTGGACAGATTTTCTAATTACTTTATTTAAAATTACATTTACTTAGTTGAGACTAAGTTATCTCATTCATCTATAATTATGGCAAAGTAGGAAGTGAATAGAATCTAAAAATTCACTCGAATTTGCCCAAAGATTCATAAATCAAATTTTAGGAGACAATTCGATTGTTTTCAATATCAACACTAGTAGACGTAGTCAGGATTCCTCCAAATATGTTTGGTGTTAACCTGAAGAACGCTGCAATTGAAATTCTAAAAGGAAAATATGAGAGTATGATCAATCCTGAACTTGGGTATATTGTAATGATACTTACAGCTAAAGTTGAGCCCATGGGAAAAATGATTCCTGGTGATGGTGGTACTTTCCACAAAGTAGAGTTTAATGCACTTACATTCTATCCAATGCTGCAAGAGATTGTAAATGGTGAACTTGTTGATATAACAGATTTTGGTGCATTTGTAAGAATTGGTCCTACAGATGCATTACTACATCTATCTCAAGTCATGGATGATTATCTAAAAAGTGATGTAGCGTCTGGAATGATTATTGCAAACCAAAGTGGTAAAACTCTCAAAGTTGGTTCAACTATTAGAACTAGAATTACTGCAGTATCATTAGGTAAAGCTGCAACAATGGGAAAGATTGGAATTACTTGTAGACAGCCATTCTTGGGTGCAGATGAGTGGATTGCAG
>CACLNC010000018.1 GCA_902608175.1 uncultured marine group I thaumarchaeote
ATGGACTAAAATTAATCATGACTAAACATATCACGAAAAGAATCGAGCGTAAGAAGGAAAAATTAGAAGATCTTTTACAGCAAGTCGATAATCTCACAGATTCAATTGAAACAGATCAAAGAATTGAGAAGAAATACAAATCTTACAAGACAGAGTATGAATTGATTAAAAGACAAGAAAGAAGAATGGGATTTCAAATACCTCCAGACGAGTACAAACGTCTCTATGAAGAATATCAGGATGAAGTAGGATCAGTTGATTCTACTAGAAAATCAAAAGCATCAGGTGTATTATCAATACCACATGAAGATGAAATCACTCTATTAGCAAATAGAATTAAAGATATCCATAAGAGTGAAGAAAAAATAAAATCAACCGTTAATTAGAATTTATTCTTTATTAACTTCTAATTTTCCGCTTCTGCTTTTGTTAATGGAAACTTCATCTTTGAATGTGTTAGTGTAACCATCTGCAATAGTAATCATATCGCCGACGTTAACTTTTGGAATGTCGTCACCCCATAAAGTGAGTTTTATCTCACCACTATCATCTTCAAGCATGGCGTCACAAACTTGAGTCTCCCCAAATTTTGTATTAACAGTTCGAGGCTCATTTTTACTTTTTAATTTTGCCGTAATGTTAATTCCATTTCTCATGTTTTTTGCTTCTGCACATGTTGTCATACTGTAAACATTCCTACTTGCATTATAAAGCTTTTTTTAACAATGTTTCAAAAATTAAACTATTGCAGGGGTATCGAAGCCAGGTCAACCGAGAAGGACTCAAGATCATTTCGATAAGAAATCCTTTCTCTTAGGAGTTCGAGAGTTCAAATCTCTCCCCCTGCACTAAAATTATTTAGAATTAAAATACACGAAATTAAGCAGGCAACTGTTTTTCGCTGGAAATTGGATGTTTAGTAATCTCCTCATGTAATTTTGCATGATCTTTATCCTTAAAGATCAAATTACACCTAAAACATTTCCAAACTTCTTCCGTCATGGGTCAAATTCATGTTTTTTTGTAATAAAACTTGTGCACGATTGTTTCATTTCTAGGCATAATCACAAAAGGATTTAGATGTAAAGATGAGTTAATTTTTCCATGGTAGATCTCATTGAATCAATAATAGAATTTTCGTATGCTGGGATTTTTTTTCTATTAGTTGGTTTGAATACTGCACCACTTTTAATGCCACCAACATGGATAGTATTATCATCATTTTATGCACTTGACACTACGCTAGATCCCCTTTCTTTAGCACTTGTTGGGGCCACAGGCGCTACTGTAGGAAGATTTTTTCTCAAATCCATGAGTAAATACTTCCGTGGTATAGTTGGAAAAGAACAAAAATCAAATCTTGACGCAATAGGGGAATTTCTGAATAGAAAAAAGTTTGGATATATAATGACATCATTTCTTTTTGCCGCAACACCATTGCCAAGCAATATGTTATTTGTTGCATATGGAATGATAAGAGCAAAAAGTATTGGACTTTACGTTGGATTTTGGTTCGGTAGAATCTTATCATATTATATTATGATTACAATCAGTAAAGCAGTTCTAACTCCATTTTTAACATTGTTTGAAGATAGATATATTGGAATATTAGTAGCGGATGGACTAGGTATAGGTGTAGTTATTTTATTCACATGTATAGATTGGAAAGTTCTATTATTGGAAAGAAAAGTTGTTATTCATAGACCAAGGCTGTGGAAATTTTGAATGCTCTCAATGAACTAAAAAATATTGCAGAAAAGAAACTAGCAAAAAATGATTCAGCACATGATTTTGAACATGTTATGAGGGTTTACAGAAATGCTGAAAAAATTTGCAGATCAGAAAAGATAGATTCTAAACTTGTATTAATATCAGTATTACTTCACGATATTGTTTCATTTCCAAAAAACGATAAGCGCTCCAAATCTTCATCATTACAAAGTGCAAAACTTGCCAAGAAAATTCTTAATAAAATGAATTTTGATGAGGATGAAATCAGAATAATATATGATGCAATTATCCAACATAGTTTCTCAAAAAACCAAAAACCAAAAACAATTGTAGGAAAAATACTTCAAGATGCTGATAGATTGGATGCAATAGGTGCTATAGGTATTGCACGTGCATTTACAACTGGTGGTTTCACAAAAAGACAGATCTATAATACAAAAGATCCATTTTGTTCAAACCGAGATCCTAATGACAAATCTTGGACACTTGATCATTTTTTTAAAAAATTATTTGTTTTGGAGAAAAAGATGCACACAAGATATGCTAAGAAGGAGGCATCAAATAGAACTAAAATTTTGAAAAAATATATTTCTGATCTAAAGCATGAGATTTAGGCGTAATCCATATACCTTTGATATCTTTTTTCTATTTCCTTGTTATCTCCGGCTCTAATCATCTCAATTTCCTCATTGTATCTTCTTTTGATATAAGAATTCATTTCTTTGAATGTATCATTCTCAGGTAATGCCTGCGATAATTGCTCTAACATCTTAAAATATTCAATCACTTTCTCTCTAAATTCTTCTCTTGTTGGATTCTTTTTTTGGTTTAATCGAAACCATATAGTTGCCCAACTTCCACCAACAACATGTGGTAGTAGGTCAAATGCTCTTTCTATCTCAAATTTTTGTTCATCTTTCATTTTTAACCTTGAAATGACGAGGCAAATGATTTTGCAAAGTATGTAACGATCATATCAGCACCTGCACGTTTTATTGAGTATAGAATTTCATTTGTCATATCTTTTTCATCAACCCAACCTTGGTTCGCTGCAGCCTTTACCAATGCATATTCACCTGATACACTGTAAGCTGATACTGGTACATTGAATCTCTTTTTTGTCTCTGCAATTAGATCTAAATATGATAACGCTGGTTTAATCATAACAATATCAACACCTTCATTGATATCAGTCTCAACTTCTCTTAGTGCTTCTCTTGGATTTGTATAAGGAACTTGGTAGGATTTTCTGTCACCAAACTGTGGTGCACAATGTGCAACATCTCTGAATGGTGAGTAGAAGTGTGAACGATGTTTTGCAGAATGTGACATTATTGCAACATCAGTAAATCCTGCATCATCCAAACTCTGTCTAATTGCAACAACTTGTCCATCCATCATTGCTGATGGTGAAACTACATCTACACCAGCTTTTGCTTGGCTTACAGCAATTTTTGCTAGTGTTGCAATACTAGAGTCGTTATGAATTTTCTTATCCTTGATAATTCCACAATGCCCAGATGATGTATACTGACACAAACAAACATCAGACATTATTACTATTTTATCGTCAAAGCTTTTTCGAATATCAGAAATTGCTTTTTGTACTATTCCATCATCAGCAAATGCCGAATTTCCTTCATCATCTTTTGATTTTGGAATTCCAAACAACATGATTGCAGGTATTCCTAGATCAGAAATTTCTTGGACCTCGTTTGTTACGTCAGATAATGGAAGTCTTTCGATTGCAGGCATGGATTCAGCCTGTTTTTTTGTTTCAATATCTTCTTGTACAAAAACAGGACAAATCAAATCTTTAGGAGAAAGATATGTTTCTTGTACAAGCTCTCTCATTTTTTCAGTATTTCGTAATCTTCGAAGGCGTCTTGTTGGGAAACTTGTCATATGGCAGATTTACCTAGATTAAATATAATCTAAGCCATCATCATATACAAATTTACGATTTTGGCTCCCAAATTATAGCAGAGCATCTATTAACAGGGGTCCCTGAATACACAAGCTTTTGTATCGATAAAATCTTAATTTTATCTTCCTGCTCTAATTTTTTAAGTTCCCTAACAAAATTATTCTGATAATCACGGGCATCAAAATATTTTCTTACCATATATGGAGAAGAATCATAATCAACCTCAAAATTCATCACTAATTTAGGTTCGCCATGAAGAATATTTTGTAAAACCTTTGGCATTATATGCTTACATTGTTCAAGACATGTATATGTAAATGCGATCTTTCCATTAATCGAATTTTTGGGAAGAACATTACCAAGATCACATGCATCAAAGTTAATGTTAATACCCTTCATTTTTGTATATTTTTTTAAATTATTTATTGCATTTATCGATAAATCATACCCCGCAATATTCTGGAAACCAGAATTATGAAGTAGAAATAGGTTAGCACCAAGACCACATCCTAATTCTACAATTGAATCTTGAGTATAACTTTTAAAAAATGATAGAAATTCAGCCTGTCGTTTTACATCATAATCTCTTCTACTTATTTTTACTAGTTTATCCAGTATTGGACTAATATTGAGTTCATTCATATCGCTTCTATTATAATTCCCACCCAATGTTTCAAAATCAATCTCTTTGAATGGCCTATCCCACATTCCTGAATTATATTCTTCATCAATTAACGAGTAATCACGATTCTTTTTTTGTAGACAAAGTTTAATCACATACGCATAAAGTGATATTATATCTGATATCGAAGCCTTTTTACAATTAATAGAAAGATCTTCCATAGTAGTATGTAATTATTCTAGATTAAATATAATCTTAGTTAGGCTGAAATCTTCTCTTCTAGTTCAAACTCATGCTCAACAAAATATTCAACTCTGGTTTTCTTGAATTCTCTAGAACTGAAAAGAATTTTGTATTCATCAACATTGATTTGTTTTTGAATCTGAGTTGTCATTTCAGAAGCCTCATCTAATGACTTGCAATGAATCATTGAAAATACATTGTATGGCCAATCTTTGTAGACAGGTCTTTGGTAGCAATGACTAACTTGCGGAAACGCGCCAAGTTTTTCACCAACTTCTGTAATACGCTCTTCTGGAACTTTCCATACAATCATTCCATTAGCAGTAAATCCAGCCTCCCTATGACGAAGTATTGCTGCAAATCTTCTCATCACACCAATTTTTTCATAATATTGTAACTTTTCAAAAACTTGTTCTTCAGTAATTCCAAGATTTTTTGCTGCAGTAAGAAATGGTCTATCAACAATCTGCATATCCTTTTGTAATTGGCGAATGAATTCTTTATCTTCTTCAGTAGGTTCAAATTTTACATCAGTAATTTTCTTTTTATCCTCAGATGGTTTTACATCGTGCTTCTTGTCATCTACCATATCAAGTTTCACACCAATTTTGAATAGTTTCAAGGTTGGTAACATTCTTACTTTTTTGATTCCCTGTAATTTGGAGAACTTTTCTAGCTCTTCCTCTAGATTTGATCCTGGTGGAACTGCTAATGTGAACCAAAGATTAAACTCATGTTCTCTTTCATAATTATGACTAACTCCCGGGTGACGATTTACTTGTTGTGCAACATATTCTAGTTTATCAGGTTCTATCTGCATTGCAACTAATGAGCTACTGTATCCAAGTTTTCTTGTATCAAAAATAGCACTTAGCTGTCTGAGAACACCACTATGTTTTAATTTCACAAGTCTTTCTTTCAACTCTTCAGTTGAAATTGAAAATTTCTTTGCAATATCTGTAAATGGCTCTCTAACTAAGGGGAAAGTCCATTGAATTTCATTCAAAATTTCTTTGTCAAGATTGTCGTTAGAATTCAATGTCACTGGTATTCTTGGTGAATTAAAAAATGTAACTCGATATTTTGAATCTATAAATAGTAAAATGGCTCTGCCTGATCATTGATAGTAGATCTTCATCTTAAAGGTAATTTGGTAATAGTTATTGGTGCTGGAAATGAAGGCGTAAAAAAGGTAAAATCTCTTTTGACACAGGACTGTAAAATTCTAGTAATCAGTAATAATACAAATTCACAAATTAGTAAATTAGTTAAAGAAAAAAAGATAAAATTTAAAAAATTAAAATTGATAAATCCTAATTTTCTTACAAAATACAAACCGTATCTGGTTATGGCAACTACAGATGACAGGGAACTTAATCATAAGATAGTTAGTAAGGCAAAGAAAATGAATTGTTATGCTTATGCATCTGATGATCCAGAAATTAGTGATTTTGCACACCCATCAGTAATCAATATAGAAGATACAGTTCAGATCGCAATTTCAACTGGTGGGAGAAGTCCAGCAATGGCAAGAAAAATTAAGATAAAATCTGAAAAATTTTTTCAATCACTTATTACAAAAGAGGATCTTGCTGAGATAAAATTACAAAAATTTGCTCGTGATACTGCAAGACGAAAATTACATACACAGATTGAGCGGAAGAAGTTTCTTTACACTATTTTGAATGATAAACGTATCAAAGAGTTATTAAAAGATGGAAAATACATTACTGCAAAGACTATGGTAAAGAAAATGTTAGGTGAATGGAAATAAAAAATGAAATAATCAATGCAAGGGTAACATTTCGAAAATCTCCAATTCATGTTTTAGAGAGATTTACTTTTAATGATCTTACAAACGCATATTCTTCATTTAGAGATAATTCTGGATTAAATGAATGTGTTATATTACAAACCTGTAACCGTGTAGAAGTTTTTGGAATTGGTAATCAAACTGATATTGAAAAAATCAAAAAAACATGGGCATCACTTGCTGGATTGGAGGAAAATGCATTTTTGGATAATTTAGAGTATTCAAAAGGTAAGGATGTTTTTCACCATTTGCTAAATCTAACATCTGGTCTTGATTCTATGGTACTAGGTGAGGAACAAATTCTTGGCCAAATTAAGAATTCTATTACTAATGCAAGAGAAAACAAGTGGTCAAGTGAACACCTCAACACTTTGTTTGATAAGACGATTAGAGTTGGAACGCGTATCAGAAATTCCACTGGTATTAGTAAAGGAAGTATATCCGTCGGCTCAATGGCTGTCAAACTTGCTGAAGAGAATGTTGATGATATGAAGTCAAAACAAATTTTATTGATAGGAACTGGTGAAGCTGCAGCATTAGTGGCAAAATCACTTAAGAGACGTGGTTATGCATTTTCTGTTTCAAGCAGAACTATTCAAAGATCAGAATCATTTTCAAAGACTGTTGGTGGCAAGCCTGTTGATTTTAATGAGATTTTAACAGGATTAGGTAAATACGATATAGTTTTTGTTGCAACATCTGCTCCATATTTTCTAGTAACTTTTGAAAGAATACAGGAAGCATTAAAACAGAAATCTGGAGGAATAATGCTTTTAGATCTATCAAATCCTAGAACAGTTGATGAAAAAGTTGCAGAACTAAATAATATCAAACTTATGAATATTGATCAGATTGCAGAGATGGTAGATAAAAATATGAGAAGTCGAGTTGGTCAAAAAAACACTGCAGAACAAATAATTAATGAAGAATTACCAGTCGTAGAGGCATCAATGAAACGATTAGAAGCTGAACCCATTGTTAAAGATGTTTTCAAAAATATTGATAATCTACGAAATAAGGAACTCCAAAAAGCGCTTAATATGCTTGGTGATCTGGATGATGATAAAAAGAAAATTGTTGATGAATTAACGAAGGCAATAGTTGAAAGTATAGTATCAACTCCAATGAATAACCTAAGAAAAGAAACAGAGCAAGGAAACGACGATCTATTAGAGGCTGTTAGTAAGCTCTTTGATTACAAGAAAAAAGAATAGCATTTCAATAAATTATTAATTTTAAAGTCCCAAAGAAAGCGTGACATGTAACGGAAAGATGTAAACCTTCTTTGAGACAAAATTCACCTTGACGTTCACTATTTAATCCTAACTGGTATAATCGAAATATTCAAAAGAAATGATGTTATAGATTTTTTAGATTGATGACAGAACCACCAAAATCAGAGGGCAGTGAAGAAATATGTCCTAATTGTAAAAAACCCATCAAGGAACATTCACCTGAGCAGGTTATGGAATGTACTAGAAAACTACAGGAAGATAAAAGTCAGGCATAATCCAAGATATTAGGTTAAGTACTAAAATTGTGATTATACGCAGAATGAAACTCAGATGTACAACATGTGCAGAGGCATTTTGTGATGAAAAAAAATGCCCTTGTGTGTGTCACAAATTATCATTTCATAAAAAATAGCGAAGCAAATTTTTAGGTATAGTGTATTATACTATTATGCGATTTGGAATAATTTTTCTATCGATAATTGTATTTGGATTCTGCACTCTCATACCCTCTGTGCATGCTGAGATTGTAACTCAAACAATGGAGGGAAGTATGGATTTGGAAATAACATATCCAGAATCTGTCATGATTGGAAGGACATTTTCTATTTCTATTCATTTACAAAATAATGGATGGGAGAACAAGCAGGATATATCATTTAATATCAGTAATCCAGATTCTGCCTTTAAGCCACTTGCTGATGAAAAAATCATGATTGATGAATTAACTACAACTAGTTCATTTGGAACAACCTTAGATTATCATGTAGCAAATAATGCAAATGTTGGTACACATTTTCTTAATATTTCATATTCACAGGTACTTGTAAGCAATAATGTTGATCCAATGATCCCAACCAAATCCAATATTGCATTACCAATATTAGTTGAAAAAGAGCCTATTGTAAGGATTGAAACAACAACACCAGAGTCAATTTTTGCCAATACAGAATTTCCCTTTGAAGTAAGTATAACTTCTAATGATATTGACCTATCAGACTTATCTGTTCAGATAATAATACCTCAAGATATTGAAATTAGAGGAGACACATCATACAGTGTATCATTTTTAGAAAAAAGTATACCATATACAATAAATGCTGAATTAATTACACCAACGACAGATATAACAACAGAGTATACCATACCAGTTAAAGTAACTGTCAGTTACACCGATGATCTGGGAAATGAAAAATCTGAATCACAATCAGTTCCTCTTCTGTTACGTCCTAAAACATTCATGGAAATTACAAATGATGGTGGAATATGGATAGGAGATTTTTTTATAGCACCATATGTTAGTATAGGAACTATTATTGCAATCCCTGCAGGCACAATTTTCTCATTATTAATACGTCGTGCACAAAATAAAAGGAAAAAAATCAATAACACTTAGTTATTGAATTTGGGCTTGATGAATTTTGTACATGAGCATGTCTCAACTAAACAATGTTCTGAATTTTTAATGTGCTTGAAATTAAGATGACCACATGAAAAATTTTGGCATGTGCGTCGAATAGTCTCTTTTTTGATCACTCGTTCAGCAATATCGTTTGCTTGTTCCTTTGTTAGTCCCTTTTTGTCAATATAATAGTGGACTATTTGATTCCATAATTTGCTGGCATCGAATGTTTTTTCTAGCATTATGAACAAACTATTGGTCAACCAAATCAATTAAGGATTTTGGTAATCATGTAGAAATTCATAACTAATCTTATAAGATACGATTACATAATTACATTTCCATTAGTATAGAATTGAGGTGTGGTATTTTTTAATACCTCATTTTTGCTGGTGGATTTTCAAAATTATGCAGTTTGTACTGTTGACTTTAGTTCATACGGTGATTTAGCCCACCAATTAGTGTACAACTCATCAATCTCTTTCATATCAGAAGTACTAAGATAATTTCCATCTGACATTGCAGCAAATCGTTCAATTTCTTCCTCACTAATCACTGTTGGAAATACAGAAGAAATACCATTTTTTGATAAAATGAATTTAATTGCAAGTTCTGTAATGCTTAATCCATTCCTATCAGCAATTGGACGTAATTTTTCTACTTTTTCAAGTGAAGATTTAATCCACTCACCTTTTCTAACAGATCTGTGATCCTTTTCATCTATTTTTGTATCTGAGTTAACTTTACCTGTCAAAATTCCTGAGGCGTCAGGGACTCTCACTAAAATACCAACGTCATTTTTAGTACCATTTTCAATCAATTCATTTCCAGGTGTCTGTTCTAAAATATTATAAACAGTCTGTACAGCACTAACATTTTTTCTATCCATTGCATCAACACCCTCTTTAGTCCATCCAATTGCTGGACCCAATGCAACTTGATATGTTCTAATTTTTTGCTCAGAAATTAGATTATCCAAGGTTTGGAAAATTGTATCGTCATGAATATGATTCATCTTAGGATTATGTAATCCATATACATCAACATAATCAGTTTGTAGTCTTTCTAGACTATTTTTTAGTGCGTTACGTGTAAATTTCTCATCAAATTGTTGTGGTAATTCTTTGTGTCCAATTTGATCGGCATTTTCAAAATCATAACCATATTTTGTAGAAATAACTATCTCATTTCTCATATCCTTAAACGTCTCGCCAATAAGTCTCTCACTTTTACCTCTTCCATACATATCACCAGTCTCAAAGAAATTAATTCCACAATCATATGCTTTCTTGAGCATTCTTTTTGCTTCATCTTCCTGTATTTCTTTACCCCACCAGTTTAGTGCTATAGTCCATGCACCAAATCCAATTTCAGAAACTTCTATTCCGCTTTTTCCTAATTTTTTATATTTCAATTTACAATCTCCTTGAACTCGTTTAATTTTGATTCTATTTCCTCATCAGTCAATACTGAATTTCCGTCATGAAAATCATCATTTATCTCTATCCAAGATTTGCATCCATGATATTCAGACTTTATAGGAATTTCAAATTTTGAAACCTTGAATGTTTTCAGGAATATAGCCTTCATTGATTTTTCAGGTAACCAATCCATTCTTTCCTTTATGTACGAATCACTCCAGACATGGAATGGAGATAATGAGTTAACTTTTTCTTCTGTTGTGATATCTTTTTCATATAATACATTAGCAAATGATGTAATAATGTTAGTACCGTTTTTTGGTTTAGAATTTAAAGCATTTTCTAGATGCTTATGATGTTCTGGTTTAACATGTTTTGTTTCTTGATGCTCGAATGTTGGGAATAGAAAAAACTTTTCATTTTCAATTGTAAAACCAGAATCACTTTCTAATATTCCACCTTTTCTCAGAATTACCGTTTGATCACCACTTTCTAGAGCTTTAACAACAGTAGCCCATTCTTTTAGAGCATTCATTATCCAAGACTTGTAATCAGAGGAATAATATCCTTTTTTACACATACAATCATTGGAGTATCAACTTTCACATATACAGATACTTTGGTAGAGCGCAAATCCATGATCAAATTTTGAAATGCATGGAGATCATCTGATTCAAATGCCAACATAAAGTCCTGATCATCTATACCAAAAGAGTATGTGGTGTTTAGTACTACTTGTGGGTATTTTTCTGCAACTGCAATATGTTCATCCATCATGACTTTTCTTTGCTCCATTGGAAGAAGATACCATTCACGAGTTTTTGTAAATGGGTATACAATCACATATTTTTTTGGTTCATTTCCAGTCACAAATGATAACTCTGTCCCTTTTTTTGCATAGATTGATGGTCGCGTAGATGAAAGATAAACCTGTGATGGAATAAAGTATTTCCCAACAACTGTTAAGTAAATTTTTGAAATTGTTTCTTGAATATCGTCAATAGATTCAGACATAAACCATAATAGTAAATCTGCATCATCTCTTAGTCCAAGAGTAGAATATGTGCGACATTTTACTGGTGAGTTTAGCAAAACATTTTCAAGTTCTTTAGCAGATTCCTCTTTTGCAAGATCTGCCATCCATCTCCATTTAGGATCTATTTTAAAAAATGAGAAATTAAAAAAATATTTTGGTTGAGTTTCAGACATGATGTTTATCTTTCTATCTTTTATTTAAAATAATTATTTAATATTAAATGTGATTCTATGATTGTGTATTTGTTACCCAGTCGTATCCTTTCTTTTCTAATTCTTGTGCAAGTGATGCATCACCACTCTTTAAGATTTGACCATCTGCAAATACATGAACAAAGTCAAGTTTATCTAAAAAGTTAAGAATTCTTGCATAGTGTGTTATAATAATTGTAGTTGCATCCTTGTCTGAAACATTGCTTATAGCTTTTGCAACAGCTTGCACTGCATCAATATCTAATCCGGAATCTGGTTCGTCAAGAATTGAAATTTTTGGTTTTAGTACTGCCATTTGTAGAACTTCAGATCTTTTTTTCTCTCCACCAGAAAATCCTTCATTAAGATATCTTGCAAGGAAATCATCTTTCAATCCAACAGAGTTAATATTTTTCTTAAGATAATTTTGAAATTCTCTTACTGTAATGAACACTTCTCTATCTTGTCCTTGTATTGCTTTACTTAATGCATTGTAGGATGTTCTAAGAAAATGAGAAAAACCAACGCCAGAAACTTCTGTTGGGTATTGAAAACCTAAGAACAAACCTTTCTTCGCACGTTCATCAGCTGATAATTCTAAGATACTTTCTCCATCAAGTAAAATGTCACCACTTACTACTTCATATTTTGGGTGTGCTAGTAATGTGTAAGCTAATGTACTCTTGCCAGATCCATTTGGTCCCATAATAGCATGAACTTGACCAGGACCAGTCTTTAGATTTACACCTTTAAGAATTTCTTTTCCTTCACGTTTTACATGAAGATCTTTGATTTCAAGTTCTGTCATACTCGCACAAATTTAATTTCGTTATATAACCGAGACGAATTTTAGCTTATCCTAAGCGATTAAAATAAAAAAGAAAAAGGGGGTTATTTTGTGGCTAATATTGGTCTGAGGGAAATCTGCATTTTGTTTAATGCAAGAATTTCTTTCACACGGTTCCTGATTGTGACTTCTGTCACACCAGAAACAGATGAAATATCTCTCTGTAGCACATTTTGACCTAGCAAAATTGATGCTATGTACAAATATGCAGAAGCAATTCCATTTGGTGCTTTACCATCTTCAATACTTCGATCCTTTATTTTTGAAGATATTTCCAAGGCTAATCGTGTAACCTTAACATCAATTTTTGTTAGGTTAGCGATTTTTGAGATGTATTTATCCATGGTAATTACTGGTGCAGTAATTGAACCAAGCTCCATGACAAGATTTCTATAATATCTTGCTGCAAGCTTACTCTTGGACTTGACATCTTTTGGTAAACAAACACCACGACAAATTTCTTCTAATGTTCTTACAACATCACATTGTTTACATGCCATATAGACAACTGCAGCTGATATACTTACTACAGATTTTCCTTTCACATCAATCTCTTTTGAATCAAGACTTCTGTAGATCAATGAGGATGTCTCTATAACATTTTTAGAGAGTGAGTCACCTTGACATATCTCTGTGATTTTGCTTAAGACATTAGACAATCTTCGTTCTCTAGGTGATGAAACTCTAACTCGTTGCTGCCATTTCCTCAAGTTTTGCATTTGGTTTGCAATCTGTGAATTAATTTTTTTACCACTAAAATCAGTTGTGCCCATAGAGATTTCAGTAGCAATTCCCAGATCGTGTTGTGCAAGTGTTGTTTGTCCAGTTGCTCGAGCTAATTTCATTTTGTCTTCAAGATTGTTTGTTTTTGCTTCCTGACCATAGTCAGCCATTTGTTCTGCTACGACAATGCCGCAACTAGAACATATTCTCTCACCATTATGAATGTCATCAACAATTGATGATTTACATTCAGGACAGTGAGAATAGATTTCTATTGTTTCCATTTTTTATATCTCCTATTTTTTCTTGCAGGATCTTGTGTTTGTTCAAGTGCAAAAATTTTAGAACTGATGAATTTTTTTATATTGTTTGACAATGGTATACCAGACGCATATGGATTTGAAACGGGACCAATGAGTTCCGTAACTTTTGCAATCTTGTGTCCATCCTTGTCACAAAGTATCTGACCTTCTTTAATTACTTGTGAAAGTCGTACGATAACTCTGCCACTTTTGGCCAAATGCAATACTTCACCAACCTCCTGCAATTACATTCAAGACGTTCTAATGATTATCATGAGATTCTGTCAACAAAACTTTAGCTATGAGCTAGATTGGTTACTTTTTATTTTGTTTTGCTCGTTTAGAAACTAATTTTTCAGAGATTTTTTCAAGAAGTTTAGTTTTTGCCATATTTTTTGGTAAGATAACATAACCCGATCTTACATATGGTCTTTTTGGATATCTAACTTTATCATCTGATTCTTTTATTTCAAGTCCAGCAGCTTTACTGGCATCAACCAACTCATTTAATGATGGATCAAAAACACATTTTTCTTTTTGTAATCTTCTTCCTTTATTTCGTGGCAACGTTTTGTTAAAATAATCTAGCCAGATTACGACATGTTCGTAATCTTTCATTTTATCACTTTACTAAAATTCCGTTAACTACGCCGTCTTGTCCTGGCCTGGAAATAACTTTGCATTTACCATCTTCAGTTTCAATTATTGCACCTTTTGTTATAACACCACGCCGTTTGTAATCATTGTTAGTTGGATTTTCTAAGACACGTACAATTTTTGTTTTTTTAACTTTTGAATCAGCTAATACTAGATTTACAAAATTTGCACTTACCAGTGCAGTCTTCAAGTTTTTCCCTCTAACTTTTCTTGTAACAGTTTTTTGTTCACCTGCCAATGGTTCATTTGGATATCTATCAATCTCAAATTTTCTTCTAGAACGAAGTGCAATTCTTCTACCACCAGAAATTTTACTGGTTGATAGATTTTCTATTGATTTTTTCACGTCAAATGTCTTTTCCACTCTAATTTATATTAAAACATGAAATCTGAGCGATTATACGTTTTCTGTATTTATTCTGTCTATGTTATTGTATTTTTATTGGTATTACGATTACGAACCTTACTGAATAGTTTTTGTCGTAGCGTATCAGAGTCACCCTGTATACCAAAATATTTTTTAAATTTTTCAGTTGTATTATAGATCCTCATTCTACCAACACTTTGTGATTCTACAAAATCAAGTTGTTTCAGTTCTTTTAAATGACCATATACACCTGATCCTCTTACTTCAACAAGTTGTTTACTTGATAGTGGTTGTTCATATGCAATATAGGATAATGTTTTTTGTGTTGCTTTAGCTAAAATTGGTTTTGATGCATATCGCCTAATGGTTCCACTGTATTCAGGTTTTAATTGAAAAACATATGACCCGTCTGGAAGAGTAACAATCTCAATTGCTTTAAAGACATTTTTTGTTTTTTTCATCATATTTTCTAGTATATTCAATGTTTTAGCTCTATTTTCTGTTCCTGATGCTTTGATCAGTTCCTCTATAGATAGTGGTCTACCTGATGAATATAGTGCGGCCTCTAGTCTTGCTGCAGCCTCATCCTCATTTTCAATTCTAGTCATTTTTTACCTCATTTGATTCTTCTAGAAGAGTAATTTTGATATCATCATTAATCTGCTCTAGATCAACTTTTTGATCTCGTGCTAGGAATAATATAGCAAAGAAACACCTTATAGAATCAATAGCATTCAAACTACTTGTAATTTTATTCAAGAATGCATGACCATTAACTCTGACTTTTCCAAGAACGAGATCTTGGTATTGACCAATTATATTCTCAAGTGAATTAAAATATTTTTTAAAATCTGGCGCTTCAACTGGCCCAAAATTTAATTTTGCTTTTCGTACTTTTGGATTCGCAATTGTACCTATCAGATTTTCTAGCATATCAAGTAATTCATCAAGACTAACTGCATACGTTGATTCGTGCCTATATGGAATTTCAACCATCTGAATATCCACATCTCTTCTTTGTCTCATTGGTTTTCTTTCCATTGCAGCTTTTTGTAATGCAAAAATACTTTCAACTTTCAATCTATAGATTAATGATGATGAAAGTGCAGCCATGCCAGCTACACGTAGATCCTTCTTTTCCGCATTTTCCAATACGGACTTTAGAACTTTTAGAATTTCCATTAAATCAATATTCCATACATCCTTTTTCTTTACACCTTCCGGGTCAAAGAGAACATTTACTGGTGCTTGTGAGAGTTTAGAATTTACACTATCGTTGCTCATATAAAATTGAGATTCATATTCCATAATATCTAACGAATCTAATTTTTTATCTCTATCAGTCAACTTATATGGAATTATCAAAAATCGTATCTGTTGAAAGCAGCGCAGATTGTAGAGCCTGATAAGCCTCTTGAGTTAAATCAAATTGAAATATCTGAACCTACTGGAACACAAGTTTTAGTCAAAGTAGTATCTACTGGGGTTTGTCATAGTGATTTGCACCTATGGGAAGGTGGATATGATACTGGAGATGGATTCATGAAAGTTACTGATAGGGGTGTAAAATTTCCAGTTACTCCTGGTCATGAGGTTGTTGGTAAAGTTGAAAAAATTGGAGAATCTGTAAAAGATATTCAAATTGGTGATACTGTTTTAGTTTATCCTTGGATTGGATGTGGAAAATGCCCAACATGTGAGAAAGGTGACACAAATCTATGTGAAACTCCTAAATCATTAGGTGTATTCCAAGACGGTGGATATGCTGAACAAATGATTGTTCCCGACTACAAATTCTTAGCAAGTATCGGTGATCTAAATCCTGATTCTGCATCATCTTTAGCATGTTCAGGATTGACTGCATACACAGCTATCAAAAAAGCATTAGTGAATAATCCTGAATCTATTCTAATTGTTGGTGCTGGTGGTTTAGGTTTGATGGGAGTACAGTTAGCAAGTCATATGGCAAAATGTAAAGTTATTTGTGCTGATTTGGATGATAAAAAATTAAACACTGCAAAAGAGTTGGGTGCAACACATGTTGTCAATACAAAAGAAAGTGATGCAGCACAAAAAATAATGTCTATCTGTAATGAAAAAGGTATAGATAGTATAGTTGATTTTGTAAATGCTCCACCAACTGTAAAACTTGATCTATCAGTAATTAGGAAACGTGGAAATATTATACTAGTTGGTTTGTTTGGTGGTTCAGTGGATTTACCATTAGTTTCTGTTCCATTAAAAGCAATAACAATTCAAGGTGCATACACAGGTAATTACAAAGATATGATTGAGTTAATCGAACTTGCTAAAAGTGGTGTTGTAAATCCTATAGTTTCAAAGCATTACAAACTAGATGATGCAAATACAGCACTTGAGGATCTAAAAAATAGAAAGATTATTGGTCGTGCAGTTATCAATCCATAGAAAATAAAAAGTCCCAAGTGAAGGAATTGAACCTTCGACAACCCGGTTTCTGTATGCCTGATAGGCTGCTATTTTATCAGCCAAAAGCCGACAACTACAGCCGGAAGCTCTACCAGGCTGAGCTAACTTGGGACTAAATTAATCAGTTTTTTTTGTATTATTAACTTTAGTCTTATACTATTACTAAAACTAATTATTTGGATTATAAATCCAGAACTTTATGAAATCAGTAAATCAGAATGGGTATGTTTGTATACCATATTCACACGATCATGATTCTATTGAATTAAAGGATTCTTTATCTATTTCTAAAAATATTGATGGATTATTTTTTGTTACAGCAACATTTTCTGGTAATAGTTCGCCATATTTCTCAACATCATCCACTCATTACATCCTTGCAAGATTCAAAAAATATGATAAAATAATACAAGAATTGAATAAATATGAAAAAGATGTACCAACATTTGTTTTTAATGTTAAAGATAATTTATTTGAGAGATTTGTGGAGGGAGAAATGAATTTTGTATCCATGTATTATCTTGAGCATGGTGAAAATATTGATGATGTTGATGATATTGTGTATTCTATTGCAAGAAGAGATCAGGTTCAAAAAGCCGATTTTGCAAAATTACAACTAGTTTGTAAAGAAAAACCAAAATTTGCTTTTCCTTTTAGTAATCATATTCTTATTCTTGAACTTTCAACCACTAAAAGTCATCAAAGTACGAACAAATATTGTGAGAAAACAAGAATGAATATTTGTAGAAAAGGTATTATCATGAATAATTTTTTCAGTTTATCGGTACTTGAAAAATTAAAATAAAAAGTTAATAGTGCGTCAAAATTTGATTTTAATATGAGTAAACCTGTTGAATTGGGTTCATTAAAAATTGGTTCATACATTCTTTTGCCTGTCTCAGATCAGCCAACTGGTGATCCATGTAGAATTTCTGAATACGATACAAGTAAACCTGGAAAACATGGTGCAGCGAAAGCAAGAATTGTTGGTGTTGGTGTTTTTGATGGTCAGAAAAGACCACATGTAGGACCTGTTAGCATGCAAGTTCATGTTCCATTAATTGACAAAAGAGCTGCACAGATAATTTCAATGACAGGCTCTCAAATACAGGTAATGGACTCGGAAACATTTGAAACAATTGATATTGAATTGATTGATGACGAAGTTGAAGGAAAATTGGAACAAGGTCAGGATGTTGAATATTGGAATGTAATGGGAAGGACAAAAATAATGCGAATTAAAACATCAT
>CACLNC010000019.1 GCA_902608175.1 uncultured marine group I thaumarchaeote
AAAAATCTGATAATATGCCATGGTATAAGGGAAAAACACTTTTAGAATCATTTGATGATTTCACTAACCCAGAAAAACCAACTGGTAAACCATTACGTGTTCCTATACAGGATGTTTATTCAATTACTGGTGTTGGAACTGTACCTGTTGGACGTGTTGAAACTGGTACAATGAAACCTGGTCAAAAAATTGTTGTAATGCCATCTGGTGCACAAGGAGAAATTAAATCAATTGAAACACACCATACTGAAATGCCATCTGCAGAAGCAGGTGATAATATTGGTTTTAACTTGAGAGGAATTGAAAAGAAAGATATCAAACGTGGTGACGTTCTTGGAGATCCTGCAGACCCACCAAAAGTTGCAAAAGAATTCAAAGCACAAATTATTGTTATACATCATCCAACAGCAATTTCCCCAGGATATACTCCTGTAATGCATGCACATACAGCACAAGTTGCAGCAACTATTACAGAATTTGTATCAAAAATTAATCCTGCAACAGGTGCTGAAGATGAAAAGGATCCAAAATTCCTTAAGGTTGGAGATTCAGCTATAGTAAAAATTAGACCAGTAAGACCAACACCAATTGAAACATTCCAGGAATTTCCTGAGATGGGTAGATTTGCACTTAGAGATATGGGCGCAACAATTGCTGCTGGTGTAGTAAAAGAAATTACTGAAGAGCACAAACCATAGTTGAGTCAATTTGGCTCAAAATGCTCGAGTGAAACTCACAAGTATTAACATTGAAAAGCTTAGTGGTGTGTGTGATGAAATTTTGGGTATAGGAACAAAAGCAGGTGTTAAAATCAAAGGTCCAATTCCACTACCAACTAAAAGATTGAACGTAGTGACTAGGAAATCACCCTGTGGAAGCGGTACAGAAACTTATGAAAAATGGCAAATGAGAATGCATAGAAGAATATTTGATATTAATGCAGATGATAAAGCAATTAGACATTTAATGAGACTGAGAATTCCAGATGACGTTTACATCGAATTGTCATTGAAATAATGTGATTGATTTATGACTACTGATATAATTACTGATACACAATCTGATAATACATCAGATGCACCAATAGAAGAAAAATTTGATGTTAAATACAAATGTCTACGATGTGGAACAGAAAATAATAATTCTGAATTAAGCGTATTGCCAGAAATAAAATGTATTTGTGGTTTTAGAGTATTTCTGAAAACTAGATCACCAATAGTTAAATCAGTTAAGGCAGTATAGAACATTTACCCATTTTTTGCCTTTATAGTATCCCAGCAATTTCTACATAATTGCCCATCCATCTTCCAATTTGGTTTTGGTTTGTATCTAAAAAAACCAAGTTTTACAGAACATTGAGAACAAAATTCTTTCTTCTGGTTAAAATCACTCTCTTTTTTATCAAAACAAGTTTTACATAGTAATCCCTTCATATCCCATTGCCACCTAGGTTCCCAAAGTTCTGAAACCTTCTTTTTCATTTTACATGTTTCACAAAAAGACTTAACATTTCCATCGTACTGTTCCTGCATTTTACTGATATAACAGTCACCGCAAAGTGGTGATTCAACATACCACTCTTTTTTTGCTTTATGTTTGTGTTTTGTTGGTTTTTTACAAATTGTACAAATTGCTGGCTCACCACTAAATAGTCCCATAATTAATCATAAACGAGGATCTAAATATTTCATTAGAAAATAATAAAGAAAGATTATATGATTTATTAGAGTTTTTCTAACAAATCTTCAAGAACTTGATTTGCATTAACCATTCCTCGACTTTTTGCATATTTCTGAATGATTTTGTATTGCTTTGGAGTGAAGCAAACAGGCATAGAGCGTTTTTCCATAGTTAATGTTGAATTATATTATTTAATATCCTTTACTCTTTTTCTCAATATTAAACAACATGAATGAGATCCTTTAATTTTCTTCTTGTTTTTGGCCCACGTTTTTTCATTGGGTATCCAATACATAGAAATGATGTTGGTCTAAGATCAGTACCAACAATTTTTTTTACTTCATTTTCATCAAACATACCAATCCAAATACTGCTTAAACCTAATGCTGATGCAGCTAATTGTGAATATGCAGCTGCTAATGTTGCATCTTGAACTGAAAATTTATCAATAACGATTTTTGTGAAATCAAGATTAATTCGAGATGGGTTCATACAAAAAACAAGTAGTACTGGGGTGTTAACATATGGCTGATTATTTGCAGCCTTGGCTAATTTTTCTTTCTTTTTACTTTCAGTTACATAAAAAATTTCAAATCCTTGGCAGTTACCAGCTGTTGGCGCAGCATCAGCTGCAGCAAGAATTTTATCAATTTTCCATTTTTCAACTGGGTTTGAAGAAAATTTTCTTGTTGATCTTCTTTTTGCCATAACCGTAAATAATTCTGTATTGAATTTCTTCTTGGGGCTTTCTTTTAGAATATTACCAATTAGATCATTTCTTACATCAAAATCTTGGATATTTTTATTAGTTTCTATGTAACCTTTTGGCCAAACTTTATTCTTATTCACTTTTTTTTCTTTCATACAATGTATAATTAATTTAGTTTAAAAATATTTTAGCTATTATCAGTCTTATTATTTTTCAGAAATTGTTTTAATGCAACCTTTAAAACTAGAGTTTCAATTTTTAGATGTTTTTCACCATCAAGAAAAAAATCTGTTACATCAGAATTTACTAATATTGAACTTGCACCATCCTCTAACTCAATTTTTGCAGTACTTCCGTTTTCTAAAATCTCTTCTAATTCTTTAAGATCATCATTTCTTAGGTAGATTATTTTTTCTTCATCTTCATTAATGGCCCAAATCATTCTACAGCCTTTTTCACCAGGTAGATATGGAGTATCTATTCGAAATTCATTGTCAGTCATACAAATTACCACGTAAAGTCTTTAAAAAAGATACTTGAAATTAATCTGAAGAAGTTTTGACTTTTTTAGAAATTATTGAAAATAATGCATTACTAGTTTATTCACTAGTAATAATAATTGGTTTTATTCAGGGCGGTATACTTGCAAGAGGAATCAGGAGAAAATTTCCTAAACTAAAAAAGTACGCAAAATCAGTATCAATATTTTTTCTTATACTTTTTATTATAAATGCAGTTTCAAATATTGTAAAATTTGCCACCCCAACCAAAATTGCGTCTCAGGAACTAGTTATCCCATCAACACTTGAGGAATTATTTGAAATTATTATTCAAATTATAGGCTTGGATGCTGGATTAATTACTGCAATAACAATTTTCATCACAATCACACTTTTCTTAATATTCCGCTTTGCAGAGATTGGAGTAATACAGAGATATTTCTTATTTACAATTAGTGTAGTAGTAATATTAGTAGCATTTTTAGGCAAATTTACGAGTTTTGTTCCAAATGAGTTTCAGGTAATTACATATGGATTTTATCAATTTGGCTTGGCGCTTGGTGTGTTTATAATTTTAAGAAGAAAGAGTGTTGATCCACTTGATGAGATTAAATAGATTTTATAGACAAAATTATTGATAACAGAAAATAAGTGGTGTGTAGCAACATGTAAAAAAATTGAAAAATGTTCCTATGCTTTTCCTATTCGGAACATCTTTGTGCTACATGTTGGGCAAGTACCTTTAACTGCTGGTTTACCATTTTTCATGGTAATTGCACTGGTTCCTTGCATCTCTCTTTTGTCTCTGCATTTTACACAGTAACCTGTTGTCATATTGAATTAGACGTCTAACTGTTATTAGCAAAACTCTGTAAACAATTTTTAACAATATTGATAGTTTTTGAGGCTAATTTTTGACTAAATTTTAAGCACAAACCCAAAGTTCTTATCATTATAGAGAAATTATCATCTAAATTGCAGAAAATTATGTATTTTGTATTAGTTTTATGTATTTTTTCAACACCAATTATTTTTGCTCAATCAGATCATTTAGAATCAGCAATAATTAGTGTCAGTGTTGATAAAGGAGAAGGCGCAATATATTCAAAATTTGAGAACATTGTAATATCTGGAAATGTTGGTAATGAATCAGCTACATCAATAATTTCAATTATAGATCCTAACGGTATAGTGGTTTGGGCAGAGCCAATATCTAGTGATAGTATTGGAAATTTTAGTATAGTAGTTGAAGCTGGAATTTCTAATTGGAATAAAAGTGGAAATTATAAAGTCAAATTAGAATCTGGAAACTTGTCACAAGACACAGTTTTATTTTATGATTCAGGTCAACAAGTAAATCCACCGTCAGTGATTGACGAGTTTTATGTCAGTGAGTCTGATCTATATTTTACATTTTCTGCGGCAGTTATTATTATTATTGGAATTTTTATTTTTCTTGCAAGGGGTGCAATTTTTAGACGAAAATCAGATTATGATAAGCAGGAATTTGAGTCACAAAAAGACCGTGATTATGAAAAATATCATTCAGATTGGACTGCTGAGGAAGTGTTTGGAGATAAAACTGAGAATGAGCGTGAATCTAGGAAGGAGTTTGCTGAATTGTTTAAAGAAAAATCACTTCCTAATTATTATGAAATTCTTGGGGTTGAGGTTGAATCTAATAAAGATGAGATAAAAAATATGTATAGACAATTAGCAAAAGAATGGCATCCAGATAAAGGAAAAGAAAATTCAGAACAGAAGATGGCAGAAATTAATGAAGCATATGAAACATTATCTGATGAAAAACTACGTAGAGAGTATGATAAATTCTATAATCTATTATAACTAATTAGTATTAATTTTAACATCTTTGATATTCATATGAAGCTCTATCATCATTGAGTTATGCATTGTATTAGTTAAGTTACAAATTAGTAGTTGATCATTTACTTTTACTTTAAGATCCTCAAACTTATCATTCGGTCCAAGCATTGTATTTTTTAATCTCTCTAAAATTGTCAGATTATCTGTCGATGCCTTAATTTTATATGTTGTTGTATCTGAAAAATAAACCCCACCACGATTAGTTGGACGTTTAACTGGGGTTTTAGTTTTTAGGATTTGTGTGTTTGTTAACTTTATTGATTTATCATCCAATAATAATTCAAATATTAGATCATCAGTTTGATTTTTTTCTAACAATTTATTAATTAATTTTTCATTCAATTTATTGTATTTTTGAACACACTAATTTTATTATATTGAATATAATTCCAAATAACTTAAAAATAAGTAAAATTAGGTTATGAAATGCAAGAGTTTGCAAATATTCCAACATTAAAAAACGCTATAATTGATTTAATGACTGAATCAGGAATTGCAAATAAACAACTCACCATGATCTTGGATTATGTTATAGATTTATTCGAGAAAAATAATATAGGAACTGATTATTATGGTTACCATAACATTGATCATGAATTAGAGGTAACCTACATTGCTTTACATGCTTCTAATTTAAAGAGTGAAAACTCTGAATTTACAACTGATGATGTAAAATATCTTTTTACATCATCATTATTTCATGATTTTGATCCAGAAAAATCAGTTGATAGACCACATGAAAAAAATGTTGTATCATTTTTGGAAAATAATGAAAAGCCAAAAAAATTAATCATTGATGCTGGCCTTGATATTAACATCATTAAGGCATTAATTATGAGAACAGTCTATCCATGGAACGGCAAAATAAAGGATAGTGCAGAAATTGAAATAAAAAACTATTTTGAGGCATCACCAATTACAAAAGGAAACATTTCACTTCAAGATCATTATAAAAAACTTGGGTGGATTTTATCAATGTCAGATAGAATTGGTGGTTATGCGTTAGGTGATTTCTCTAAAGCCATGGAGCAAGCTAAAATGAATGCGCATGCATCAGCATGGTCACCAACATTAATTGTCAAAAGAGCTGTTGCATTCTTTGAAGATATGTTAACTAACGAATCTGATATGTGTGAAAAAGTTTTAAATTCTTTGCCAAAAAATCTTCGAAAAAATTTCCTTGATAACATAGTGTCATTCATGAAACTTAGGCAAGAAGAAATTCAAATCTATAATAGATGTACATATGAAGGCTTGAAATTTGTTCCTTCAATTGAAAAATTAGGTGGGAAAATAGAATCGGAATTTATAGACGCATTATTAGAAATCTATAAAGAATTACCTAAACCACTTCAATTTACTAGAGATGATTTTGTTGATTCATTATATGATAAGGAGACAATATTAAACACATTAAGAATTGGCAACAACAAAGGTCCAATAATTGGGTTTGCAAAGGGCGGTCCACTAGAAAAATACCAAATCAGCAATGTTAATGACATAAATTTTGGTAAAAAAAATACAGTATTCTTAGAACCAGTTGCATTGAAAATGGGTTATTGGGGATTTCATGGAGGAAGTGAAATGAGACATTTATTTACAATGCAGGTGAGCACAAAAGGTTACAAGTTTCTCACAAGCTTTGCAATGAGGGATGTTATCACTAAAAGGAAAAAACGTCATGAGGGAATAGAATTTGTGAAAAAGTTTGATCCAGAACGATGGGATTATTATCGTACAAAGCTCTAATAATCGATTATAAGTAAACCATTAGTTAAAGTATAATATTCAGAAATCAATATTAGACAATTGACAAAAATTATATTTGATTTGTTAGAACAAGCGCAAGAATTATGTGAGTTGGGAGAATTTAATCAAGCAATTTTAATTTATGACCGTATTTTGAAAAAAGAACCAAATAACATCTCTGCAATAATTGACAAAGGAATAACATTACAAAGATTGGAACGAAATGAAAGTTCTTTAGAATGCCTAAAAATGGCATTATCTATAGAGCCAGGAAATATTGATGCATTAGTATCAATAGGTGCAACTTTACATGCAATGAAGGAATTCAATGCAGCAATAGATTACTATGACAGTGCTTTAAAAATTGATGAAAATTTTCCAATGGCATTAGCGTACAAAGGTTTGGCATTAGGTGAATTAGGTGAGATTGATAATGCATTATATTTCTTCAAAGCAGCACTTTCAATTGATAGAAATTATGATGTTGCAATAGAGGGTAAGGAATCTGTAACTAATATCTTAAAATCAAAAAACTAGAATAAAGTCACATCGCCAGGAGATGGTGTTCTAATATCATTTTTTTTGTGAAATTCAAAAAATTCACTGTGAACTAAATTTTGATGTTTTTTAAGGCCAGCAATATCATCAAACATTTTGTGACAAAGAAAACATTTTGGTTTGGATTCATCAACTAAAGGTAATACCATATCTATACTTCATTTAGTTTTATATTAACATCAAGGTAATGCAGTATATGTTAAGAAAACTAATTGATAATTGCACTGCAATAGATCGAGTGATGGCAGGCGAAGAACTCACATATGATGATGGAATTGAATTGATGAATTATGATAATCTGTATTTGTTAGGTGCTGCCGCGGATTATGTAAGGAAAAAAACTATTGGTAATTCAGTTTCATTTGTATCATCATATTATATGAATTATACTAACGTTTGCGCAGCCAGTTGTCAGATGTGTGCATTTTATAGAAAAGAGGGTGATAACGATGCATACACACTATCATCAGAACAAATCAATCAACGTATTGATGCAGCAAAAAAACTTGGTGCAACTGAAGTGCACATAGTTGGTGGATTTCATCCAAAATTACCAATTGAATACTATGAAGATATGTTAACAACAATTAAAAAAAATCATCCAGAATTAAACATAAAAGCATTCACTGCAGCAGAAATATTTTATTTATCAAAACTTACAAAAAATTCTGTTAAAGAAATCCTTTCAAGATTTAAAACTGCTGGGCTTGACACAATGCCAGGTGGCGGTGCTGAATTATTTCATCCGGACATTCGTGATAAAATTGTACGTGGGAAATGTTCAGGTGATGAATGGATTGATACAATACAACAAGCCCATAATTTAGGAATTAAAAGTAACATTACTATGTTATACGGTCATATAGAAAAACCAAATCATATAATTGATCATCTAATAAAAATTCGTGAAATACAGAAAAAAACTGGTGGGTTTATCACATTTATTCCTCTTAAATTTAGTTTAGATAATACTGAGCTTGAAAAAAACGGTTTAATCACTCAAGAAACATCATCAATTTATGATCTCAGAATAATTGCAGTATCACGTCTCATGCTAGCAAGCATACTTGATAACATATCTGTTTATTGGGTTGCATATGGTAAGAAACTTGCACAAGTTGCATTGTCACATGGTGGTAATGATCTTGTTGGCACTGCGTTTTCTGAAGAAATTTATCGTGCTGCTGGTAAAGCAACAAACTCATCATTAATTGAGTTAGCAGAAATGGTTAAAGAAATTAGAAGAGTCCCAGTTCAACGTGATACATTTTTTAATCAAATACAGAATTTTACTTAGTTTCAGGTTTCTTTTCAGTTTTTTTTGCTCCACCTTTCTTCTTTCTTCTTGCACCAAAACTAATTAAAATTAGTAAGAAACCAATTCCGATCAAGATTCCTGCAAGTGTAGTGTAATCCTGATTTTGTCTTTCATCCAAAAGGAACTCAGCGATCTCATCATCAGTCATACCAGCACGACCAATAGGTGTCATTTCACTAAACACAGAAGTTAATGTAAATCCCACAACTAGAAATATTATTCCTCCAGCAAGGATCTTTTTATCAATTAGCATGGAAGATTTGTGTGATTGCTATATTTATTGAAATCTAAAACTATTGAATTTTTAGGATTTTGTATAAAATATGAATGAATATCAAGTAATGTTTTTCTAAGTACATGTGTTATCAAATACATGCAATGTGCAAACTGTGAAAATCACAAACATTACGAATGCATTGACTGCCAAAACGATCATAAAACTGAATTATGTGATTGTGAATGTCATAAAACTATGCATGAGCATGGGAAATAATATTTTTTTAGCCATACAATATAGTTAGAACTCAATATAAAATTTTCATTCATGTCAAGATTAATAAGCATGGAAAGAAAAAACACGAAAATCACGGTATAATAAAATGGTAAAATTTGGAACACTCAATTTTGTCTTAGACAAATATTCAGGAACTTGGTGCTGGATGGTTACTGGCCCCAGAGCAGTTTCTATGGTCTCAAAACTAATCCCGCGTGCGTGGTACGGTGATGCTCCGGATCAGGCTATAGTATCTGATACTGATAGCAATCTTAAACAACTAAGCTGGATTGCAGAAAGATACCCACTAGAAATTCTATCAAAAAACGTTTGGAATAGAAAAATTTTACCATTTAAAATAAAAAAACAAAGAATACCAAATATTGAGAAATTAAAAAAAGTTAATCCTGGAAAACAATTCAGAGGTAAATTACTTAATTTTCAAAAAGAGGGTCTTGATTTTCTAGTAAAATCTTCTGGTAATGCATTATTAGCAGATGAGATGGGTCTTGGTAAAACTGTACAAACACTAGCATATTTAGCAAGTGAAAAAAAATCTTTACCAGCACTTGTAATTGCACCATTAGTCACTTTAACCAATTGGGATAGTGAAATCAAAAAATTTATGAAGAAAAAATCATTGAATGGAAAAATTATTGATAAGGCCTCACCAACTACGACAATGATTAGAACTGGAAGAAGTCAAGAATTAGATAAAAAATATGATTTTTATATAATTAACTACGAATTACTGCATAAAAGATTCAATGATTTATCAAACCTTCCTTTAAGATCAATCATTTGTGATGAAGTACAACATCTTAGATCTAAAACTACTCAAAAATACTCTGCAGTAAAGAAGTTAGCTGCATTAAAATCAATTCAACATAGAGTTGGTCTGTCTGGAACGCCAATTTATAATCGCGGTTCAGAAATTTGGCCTATTGTTGATATTTTAAAACCAGGTCTTTTAGGTAGTTTTAAAGAATTTTGCGAGTATTTCTGTTATGTGAATGAAAAAGGAAAAGCAATTGTTTTAGAAAATAAACGTACAAGTTTAGGAAATGAGTTACGAAAACATGTAATGCTAAGAAGAAAAAAACAAGATGTTCTAAAGGAACTTAAAGATAAAGTTAGGTATAAGGAAGTTATAGATTGCGATATAAAATATTATACATCTGAATTATCAAAAATCTGGGAAAAACTAGAGGAAGAACAAAAGTACGCTGAGACTGCATTTGAAAAATCATCATCATATCGTAGAGCAATTGAGAGTGAAAGACAGGCTGCCGGTGTAGCAAAACTCCCACATGTAATTAATTTTGTGAATAACATTATGGAAATAGAAGAAAGTGTTGTAGTATTTTGTCACCATAAGGCAATTCATAAATTGCTACATGAAAAATTAGCCGAGTTTAATCCTGCATCAATAATTGGTGGTCAAAGTGACAAACTACGTGATAACGAGATAAAAAGATTCCAAGCTGGACAAACAAAACTATTGATTGCTGGTCTTCGTGCAGGAAATGTTGGAATAAATCTTGCAAATGCAAAGTATGTAATATTTGCAGAATTGGATTGGAGTCCAGCAATACATAGACAAGCTGAGGACAGGTTACATAGAATAGGACAAAAAAATACTGTCTTTGCATACTATCTTGTTGGTGCAGGTACACTAGATGATCATGTTGCAGATATTCTTGTTAACAAAAGCTATGAGATTGATGCAATTATGGATGTTACATCTGAAACATATGAAAACAAGGAAAAGGCTAAACTCATTCTAGCGCAAATTCATGATAAACTTTCAACAAAATAGAATAATCATCATATGGAATCAATAAATTTTGTAGTTTTAGGTGAACAGACAATTGCTAATGATTTTGGCAAAAAAGGAACTTCTACTGATTTGACATTATATGATCGTAAAGAATCTAATATAATTAGAACATGGATCACAGCAAGTGGGTTTCCTGATAAGATTCAACCACTGTTACAAGCAATTAACATTGCAGAATACGTCATCTTTCATGTTGCATCATTAGACAAATTCACTGGAGAACAAATTATCGCACTTGATTCATTAGGAAAAAAAGAAGGAATACTAAGTCATTCGTATGACGTTGATGAATCTAGACTTAACACAATGATCAAAGGGACAGTATTAGAGAATTATAAAATAATTGATTCATCAAATCTTAAAGATGAGATGCTGAAATTTCCAGTCATACAAAATGATGGTCAAACACATATTGTAATTGATCACTGTTTTGATGTAAAAGGTGTAGGTACAGTTGCACTTGGTAAAGTGATATCTGGTAAAATTAGCCAATATGATAAACTGACACATTTACAATCAGGCGCAGAAGTAATGGTAAAATCAATTCAAATGCATGATGATGATGTAAAAGAGGCAGTGTCTCCAGCACGTGTTGGTCTTTCATTAAAAAACATAAAACCTGATGAAATTACTCGTGGTGATATACTATCAAATGATAATTCAGTAAATATTTTGAATGAAATATCATTGGATTTTAAAAAAAATCAGTTTTACAAGAATATTATATCTAAAAATGAGATGTGTCTTGTTAACATTGGTATGCAGATAAAATCAGGGAAATTCATGTCAATATCACCAGTAAAACTAAAGCTAGACAAACCTATGGTTGTATTACCAAATGATACATGTGTATTACTAAAACCAGAATCTCAATCAATTCGAATTATTGGGAATGGTGAAATTCAATGAGCCCATTACGTTCATGCCCCATATGTCCAGATTGTGGCTCCAAAAAATTTCAAAGATTAAAATCAAATCAAACTCGTGTTCAATGTGCTAACTGTAAGAAAATTTTAGAAATATAATCTATCCACTAAGACATTTAGAAAGATCCTCATGGAATTTAGTTTTTTGATACTCATTTAAGCTATCATCTTTATCTTCCAATGCAAATTTTTCCATCTCTTTACATGTCCAATCCTCCCAAATTCTTATGTTAGTGATATTTTTCTCAAATAGATTAATTCCTATAATACTAGATGGAATTATAATTACAAATGCTACTATAATTAGAATTTTGAGAAACTTTGGATTTTCTGTGAACATGTAATATTCTAATAACTCATAGATTATATTTGCAATTCTCTTGGTTAGCTTATGGTTGAGACATGGAAAGATGAAGATATCTCACTTGATCCAATAAAAAATCAGACTATTGCAGTAATAGGATATGGCATTCAGGGTGACGCACAAGCAAATAATATGAAAGATTCTGGGCTGAAAGTTGTAATTGGATTAAAAGAAGGTGGGGTAAGTTGGGCAAAAGCTAAGTCTGATGGGCATGAAGTATTGTCAGTTGCTGATGCATGTAAAAAGGCAGACATCATTCACATATTAATTCCAGATATGATTCAGGCTAAAGTCTACAAAGAAGATATTGCACCAAATCTTTCTGATGGAAACGCACTATCATTTTCTCATGCTGCTGCAATCTACTGGAAATGGATTGATGCACCAGATAATGTTGATGTAATTATGGTTGCACCAAAAGGTCCAGGCTCTAAAGTAAGAGAGACCTATCTTAGTAATTTTGGCACTCCGTCAATTGTTGCTGTAGAACAGGATAAAACTAGTACAGCATGGGATAGAACACTAGGAATTGGAAAAGGAATTGGTAGTGCACGAGCAGGACTAATTAAGACAACATTCAAGGAAGAAGTTGAAACAGATTGGTTTGGTGAACAGGCTGATCTTTGTGGTGGTGCTGCATCGATGGTGACAAATGCATTTGAGACATTAGTCGAGGCAGGGTATCAACCTGAAATTGCATACTTTGAAGTTTTACACGAACTAAAATTAATTGTTGACATGATTCAGAAATATGGAATTAATGGTATGTGGAGGCGTGTAAGTGAAACCGCAAGATATGGAGGGTTAACACGTGGTCCAATGGTAATTAATGCACAAACAAAAGAGGAAATGAAAAAAGTTCTTAAAATGATTCAGGATGGCACATTTAACAACGAATGGATTACTGAATATCAAAAAAATGGTAAAGATGCATTTGATAAACACATGAAAAAATTAGATTCACATCAAATTGAACAGGTTGGTAAACAAATGCGTAAAATGATGTGGCCAGACTCGACAGAATAGTTACAATTTTCTAAGTTTTTTCACACCAGTTTCTATATGAGATATAATTTCATCTAGTTGTGTACCAGGACCAAAATTCCCTGTAACACCAGATTTTTCAAGTGATTTTTTATCTTCTTGTGGAATTACACCACCACCAACAACCAAAACGTCTTTGATCCCTTTTTTCTTTATTTCTTTTGCTACCCTTGGAAAGAGCGTAGCATGTGCACCATTTAACAAACTCAAAGCTACGGCATCAACATCTTCATCTTCTGCAATTTGTGCTATTCTGTTTGGTGTAGCAAATAAACCAGAGTAAATTACTTCCATTCCAGCATCTCTAAATGCTCTACATAAGACTAATGCACCCCTATCATGACCATCTAGACCTAATTTTGCAACAAGAATCTTGATCTTTCGGGATGCCATTTTTTGCCTCATATCATATACGGGAATTATTTACTTTAAAATGTTTTAATTCATCATAAGATTGAACTAAAAAAAAACTTACATAACGTCATGAATCACAGCAATGAGTATGGAGAAAATCAAGTTAATTAATTATACATTACAATTTGAGCCAATATTCCATAATTTCACATTCAATGGATTGGAAATCATAACAATTAATCTACTAAAACCATCAAATTCTATAACTCTAAATTCTGCAGAATTAAAAATAAAAAAATGTCATCTTATACAAGGAGCAAAAACAATAAGCGCAAAGACAAAATTAAATGAAAAAAATGAGTTACTGTCAATTAATTTTTCAAAAAAAATCAAGGGCAATGTCAAGGTCTGTATAGAATTCGTAGGGTCATTAAATGACAAGTTATTAGGATTTTATCGAAGTCAATACAAAGATCAAAAAGGTAAAACAAAATTCTTAGCAACAACACAGTTTGAGGCCGCTGATGCTAGGCGTGCATTTCCATGTTGGGATGAACCAAAAATGAAAGCAACGTTCGATGTTTCACTTTTAGTTGATAATCATTTTGATGCAATCTCTAACATGCCAATATCTTCAAAGAAAAAGATTGGTAAAAAGACACTCTATGAATTTGAGCAGACACCAATAATGTCAACATATCTATTATACTTGGGGGTTGGTGAATTTGAATATCTCCATGGTAAATTACGTAATATCAAATTAAGAATTGTAACTACCAAAGGAAATAAGAACAAAGCAAAACTTTCACTTGATTTTACTAAGAAATTTCTGTCTGAATATGAAAAATATTTTGGAATAAAATATCCACTACCTAAACTAGATATGATTGCAATCCCAGATTTTGCTGCTGGTGCAATGGAAAATTGGGGGGGCAATTACTTTTCGTGAAGCAATTCTACTTTACGATCCAAAAACATCATCAACAAGAACAAAACAATACATTGCTGAAGTCATATCACATGAAATAGCACATCAATGGTTCGGTAATCTTGTGACAATGAAATGGTGGAATGATTTGTGGTTAAATGAAAGCTTTGCAACATTTATGGCTACAAAAATCGTTGACAAGTTTTATCCTAATTGGGATCTTTGGCAACAATTTCTTGATGATGCAATGCTTCAAGCAATGAGTGTTGATTCGTTAAAAAACTCACACCCAATAGATGTTAAAGTAGATCATCCAGCACAAATTCGAGAAATTTTTGATAGTATTAGCTATGATAAGGGCGGGTGTGTATTACGTATGCTTGAAAATTATGTTGGAAAAGAAAATTTTCGTAAGGGACTAAAATACTATCTTACTAAACATCGATACAATAATGCAGAGGGTAAGGATTTATGGGCTGCGTTAGGAAAAGTTGCACATAAACCAGTTAAATCAATGATGAACACGTGGATTAATCAAGTTGGTTTTCCTATAGTGGAAGTTACACGAAAAAATTCACATCTAAAAATAAATCAAAGGCGATATTTATCTGATGGAACAAAAAATACCAAAACAAAATGGGCAATACCATTTAGCATTAACGAGGGCAATCATGAATCAACAAAATTATTAACTGCTAAATCAGATAAAATAAAATTAAAAAATAAGGATCATAATTTTGTTGTTAATTCAGGTAGATATGGGTTTTTTAGAGTACAATATGATAATGTCACATTAGAAAATTTGTCATTGCTAGTTGATGAGAAAATTTTAGATGACGTTGATAGATGGAGTCTTCAGAATGATCTTTTCTCTCAATGTGTTTCAGGAACAAAAAAACTTCAAGAATATCTTGATTTTACTACATCTTATCATGATGAAGATAATTATATAACATTACTAAATTTGGCACAGAATCTTTATTCTATCTACAAGTTAACACATAAAGAAAAATTTTCTGATGAACTTAAAGCATACACTGTAGAATTCCTAGGAACAATTTTTGAGCAACTTGGTTGGGATGCAAGAAAGAATGAGCCACATACAGACTCATTATTACGTAGTGTTGTAATTAGTGCACTTGGAAAATTAGGTGATAAAGATATACTGGAAGAATCTAATAGAAGATTTTCAAAATACTTGAAAAATAAAACTTCATT
>CACLNC010000020.1 GCA_902608175.1 uncultured marine group I thaumarchaeote
GCAAAACAACTTTTGAAAAAATTTTCTCATAAACTTAGCTCAGAAGAACTCGTGGTTCTAAATGAGATTGTAGAGATTCAGAGAAAAATTAATCCAGTTTATGGTTACTAGTTTACAAATCCATTAGAAATTTCATTGTCACTTGCTTTTCTTGTTTTATTTCCATTTCGTGAAAGGTTGGTGACTTGATTTCTACCTTAAATCCATGTTTTTTGATATCTATACTCTCACCAAAAATTTGGGCTGAAATTGCATATTCTTCATTTTTTTCAAGTGTGATATTGAGTTTTTTAATCGCAAATCCTTCTGTAATGAGAAGATAGATTATCTCTTCAAGCCAATTATAGAGAAGATAATTCAGATCTTTCCCCTTTACAACAATATTACGTTCATTTTTATTCTCAATCTTGGAATTATCTAAAATTGTATCTACTACTGAATATCCAGCCACTTCAAATGCCTCAGTTAGTGAGGATGCTGTAACTTCGATAAATGCGTCAGTAGCGTGATCGAGAACCTTATAGCTCATTCATTTGCTAGGAATTTCTGTTATTAATGAGTTAAAGTAAACAGCAAAGTCTTAAAGGCACTTTTATGATTTTTGTTTGAATGGAACTACCACGTGGAATGAAAGATTTCGAAAAATTAGAATCATCCAAGATTGAATATGTTAGACAAAAATTCATTGAAACTTGCAAAATTTTCGGATATGAGCTGATGGAGCCATCTCCAATTGAATTATTATCTGTACTTGAAGCAAAAAGTGGTTCCTCAATAAAAGATGAAATTTATTATTTTAAAGATAAAGGTGATAGAGAAGTTGCACTACGATTTGATTTTACAGTTGGGCTAACAAGATATGTTGCATCACAACAATCTATGAAATTACCTGCAAAACTTTCCTCATTTGGAGGAGCTTGGAGATATGATGAACCTCAAAAGGGCCGATACAGATTTTTTCATCAATGGGACATTGAAATTTTTGGTAAGGCAAGTCTTGAGGCAGATGCTGAAATTATAGAGTTCACTTCTCAATTTTTTTCAGAATTAGGATTAGCAGACAACATTGTAATTGATATTTCTCATAGAAAACTGGTTGAATCATACATCAACAAAATCTTTAGTTCAAATGATCCATCATTAGTTACAGATATTCTGAGGGCAATAGATAAAATCACAAAGAAGCCAAAGGTTGAAATTTTGAAGGAATACCAAGAAAAAGGATACAAGAAAGATAACTTGGAAGACATATTGAAATTTTCTGAATTAAAAGGTAATGTAGAAGAAATAGAGCAAAAGATTAGAGTGAATGAATTAGATGGCTGGAATGAATTGAAAGATATCTACAACTCGTTAAAAAATCGAAATGTGAATAATATTAGAATAAATTTTGGTATAGTTAGAGGATTAGATTACTATTCAGGAATGGTGTTTGAGGCATTTGATAGTAGTCTTGATATTGGATCTTTAGTTGGTGGAGGAAGATATGATAGCCTACCAGCTGCATTTGGAAGAACTGATCTAGCTGCTACTGGTGTTGCCGGTGGAGTAGAGAGAATAGTTTTATCTTTAGAAAATCAGAATTTACCAAAAGATCTATCTGATTCAAGAATATCAGTTTTGTACACTGGTGATGAAATGCAACATAATGCAATTACATTAGCATCTAATATGAGACAACGTGGGTTATTAGTTGATGTAGACTTGGTTGGAAAGCCTCTAAAAAAACAAATGGAATTGGCTGCAAACTCTAAATTTGCAGTTATCGTCGGACCAAAAGAATATGCAGATGATAATGTAGTTCTGAGAAACATGGTTGACAGAACAGAAAAAACAGTATCAATAAAATACCTTCTTGAGAATATTGGATCACAGTACTAGAATTTTATTATTAAATTTCAAATAGAGTTAGTTTGTTTGCCTTTTGCATTTCTATTGTATTATTTCTAATTCTATCTATATCGATTGAATGATACTCCGAAGCAGATTTTTCTATTTTTTTCAAGACACGTTTTAGCATTCCAATTCCTACATTAAGTTCATCTCTTTGTGCATGTCCAAAAGCTACTGCCAATAGGATTATTCCTTGAACAGTTTCTTTCTCTTGTCCAGAACATTTTTTCCATACACCCTCAAACGCTTCATGACTTTCCCAAAATCTTTCATTGTTAAAATAGAAAATTCCATCTTCAATTCCCTTTTCTTTATCGACTTCTTCTTCGATAATATGTCTGACATTGTCTAACGGTGCAATTGGAGCAAGTTTTTCAATTAATTCATCAAGGTTTTCTTCTTTGACAAATATATCGAGTTCAATAAATTTTCGAGCAATTCTCACAATGCCTATCTTTGCATCAATATTAGATGCTAGTTTTGTTGCTCTATAATGAACTTCACGTACATCTTTAGGCATATATTTATCATTTTTCAGATGTAACATATAGCGTTCCAAAAATTTACGATCCGTCATATTTTCATTTCCACATGTTTATTTTCCAAACTTTGAGATTTCCGCAAGTAGTGCAGATAACTGAATCTCAGGGTTAGAACCTACTAGAATTCTATAGTCATATTTTGCAATTGTTTCTAAAACATCTTCTAAATTTTTGACCTTTAGATTGAACACTGATTGATTAAGATATTTGAGAAAGTCAGTTTCAGACATTCCATAAACCTTAATCAATTCAATCATTTGGTTTCGTGCATCAGAAATTTTACCATCAAGTGAGAGTTTTAGAATTTTTTCAACATCTTTGCTTTTTGCTGCTCCAGTTACAGATTTCACTTTAGCCTCTGTAACACTACCAGAACTTGCAGACGCTTGAAGTAAATTGATGGATTGTCTCAAATCTCCATCAGTGAATTCTGCAATAGATTTTAGTGATTTATCATCAGCCTTCACCTTTTCTTTTGTAACCAATGATTTAAGATATGAAACAACTTCCTTCTCATCGATTTTGATAAATTTGAAAACAGCACATCTACTTTGTATTGGGGCAATAATTTTTGAAATGTTATTTGCAATCAAAATAAATCTACAGTATTTTGCTGTGTCTTCTATAATTCTCCTCAGTGCTGTTTGTGCATCTGATGTCATTTCATCAGCTTCATCTAAAATTATTATCTTAAATGGAATTTCTGTATCAAGTCCTGCAAACCTTGAAAACTTCTTTACTCTTTCACGTACCATGTTTATTCCACGTTCATCTGATGCATTAAGCTCCAAAACATAATCATTGAATCGTTCACCAAGAATTTCTCTAGAAAGACATAATGCTGTAGTTGTTTTCCCAACACCTGCACTACCTGAAAATAACAAATGTGGCATTTCTGATTGATTTTTTAGTAGAGATTTTAAGCTTGAAACAGTTTCTTTCTGATTAATCAGATCTGTTAGTTTTGAGGGGCGGTATTTTTCAACCCACATTACATTTGATCGCGCCATAGTTCTGAAACTCACTTTTCTTATTAATAAATCACTTCAAGGATCAAATGATCAAAGCATTTAGTTAAGAAAATTGATCGATCGAATGCATTAAATCGTTATACACACTTTGATGAATATTGGAAACACGAGATTTAGTGAAAGTGCATACTATAGGATATACACTCGAAGACGTTAAAGTTGAATTCTTACATGATTTGAAAATTAATGTTTCCGGAACTAACGTAGAAGGCAAAGCAACTGAAATAATTAACATTCCAAGATGGATTGCAGATATTTTGAGTTCTGAAAAACATGTTACGATCCATGATAAAGATATGATTACAGAATTAAAACAAGCAAAAGTTAAAGAAATGTCACAGGGTAATTATAATTTATCAACTTTAGACAAAGATTTTTTCATTAGATTAAAAGCATATATGAAGAATTTGGAAAAAGATGATTTTAATCAAGTTGAAAGTATGTTAAAAGAGCTAGTTCGAATACGAGAAGGTAAATTAATAACCTTAGCCAATTCCTCTAAACTTACTACAGAAATTTCAAACAAGCTTACTGTTGAGGAACTTGGATTTTTTAATAAAATACTTCAATCTAGTCAAGACTTCAAAGCTCAAATTTTTGGTGAAAAGAAATGAGTACAATTGAAGCTACATTTTCTGCTATGACAGATCAAGTAAAAGAATTTTTGTTACAATTCAAGGATCGTGATGGCTCATACAAATATGTAGAAGCAATTGACAAAATGTTACCAAGTAATACGACATATGTGGTAATTGACTATAATGATCTTGTTTTAGAATCAGAAATAGAATCTAAATTTACTGATAAACCAGATCAAATACTAGATGCTTTTGGAAGAGCGATAAAAGAAATTCTTGAACAAAAATTTCCGCAACATGCTGAGAAAATCAAACATGAAGTTAGAGCAAGAATTGCAAATTATCCAGTACAACGAAGTCTACGACAGATAAACGCTGAAGTCATTGGAAAATTAACCTCTGTTTCAGGAATGGTATTACGTGCATCTGAAGTAAAACCATTAGCAAAAGAACTCATGTTCATTTGCCCTGAGGGTCATAAAACAGAATTGATAATTCTTGAAAAGGATCTAGAAATGAAGACTCCAATTCAATGTTCAAATCCAAAATGTAATCATAAAGAATTAGGAATTGAGCCTGAATCAAGTCGATTCATTGATGTACAATTTGTTAGACTACAAGAATTACCTGAAGACTTACCGCCAGGTCAATTACCACATTATTTGGATGTCACCGTAAAGCAGGATCTTGTTGATTATGCAAGACCTGGTGATAGAGTTGTATTAACTGGTATTGTAAGAATTGAACCAGAACGTATTTCTGGAATGACTAGAAAAACTACTCCAGTTTATAGATTAAGATTATCAGGAAACAATGTAGAATTTTTGGGTGGAAAAGGAAATAAGGCATCAAGAAGAATAGAAAGAGAACAAATTTCACCAGAAGAAGAAAAGACAATAAAATCATTATCTCAAAGTACAGATATTTATCAGAGATTAATTGGATCATTTGCACCACATATTACCGGTCAAGACTTAATCAAGGAGGCAGTTTTGCTTTTGATGGTTGGTTCAACTCAAAGAGAATTAGCTGATGGTGCAAAAATTAGAGGTGACATCAATATTTTTCTGGTTGGTGATCCTGGAACTGCAAAAAGTGAGATACTAAAATTCACTTCTCGAGTAGCACCAAGAGGATTATACACATCTGGTCGAGGTTCTACTGCGGCGGGTCTTACTGCAGCTGTTGTACGTGATACTAATGGAATTTTCATGTTAGAGGCTGGAGCTACAGTCCTCGGTGATCAGGGAATTGTTTCTATTGATGAATTTGACAAGATGAAACCTGAAGATAGAAGTGCATTACATGAGGTAATGGAACAACAAACAGCAAGTATTGCTAAAGGTGGAATTGTAGCAACATTGAATGCTAGATGTTCAATATTAGCCGCTGCAAACCCAATGTATGGAAAATATGACAGATTCAAGAATATAACAGAGAATGTTAATCTTCCAGTACCATTACTAACTAGATTCGATCTAATTTTTGTGGTAAAAGATACACCATCAAAAGAAAAGGATTCAATGATAGCTAAACATATCATTAATTTACACACTAGTGTAGGAATTGATAGTCGATCGTTGATCGAGCCTGAGATATTAACAAAATATCTTTCATACTGTAAGAGAATTAACCCTTCTTTGAGTAAGGAGGCTGAAGAAAAATTCCATGATTATTACTTGAATATGAGGAATCTTGGAAAAGATAGTGAAGATATGATTACTGTTACGCCTAGACAGCTAGAAGGATTGATTAGAATTGGTACAGCAAGAGCTAGACTTTTGATGAAAAATAAAGTAGAAGAAGATGATGCTAATCGTGCAATATTTCTTTTTGAACAAATGTTAGAAAATGCCGGAATTGATGTCAATACTGGAAAAGTAGATATCGGTGTTCTTCAAGGTCGTTCAAGAAGCGAATCTTCAAAATTACAAGTATTTATGGAAACTCTAAAGATGCTTGAGGGTGAACCTAAACAGGCTGTAGATGAGGGGTCACTTGTTGCTGAGCTTATTAAAACTGGTAAATTTGATGAAGACGAAGCAAAGAAATACATTCGAAAGATGAATCAAGAGGCTGCTATTGTTGAATCACAACCAGGCAAATATAATACAATATGAAAATAAATGAGCTTGCACTTGATTCTAACGCAATAAATTTTCTGAAATCACAAGGTTTTATCGAACTTTATCCTCCACAAGAAGACGCAGTTAATGCTGGAATTCTTGATGGAAAAAGTATTCTTGTCTCTGCTCCAACTGCAAGTGGAAAAACACTGATTGCAATTTTATCTATGATACAACATTTATCAAAACATAATACAAAAATTGTTTATCTAAGTCCTTTGCGCGCACTTGCTGCTGAAAAATTTACAGAATTTAAAAAATTAGAATCTATAAAACTTGGACGTAGAATCAAGGTTGCAATTTCAACTGGTGATTTTGATTCAGTTGATGATAGATTAGAAAATTCTGACATTTTAATTCTAACAAATGAAAAGATGGATTCTATGATGAGAAATGGCGAAGAATGGATTGATGATATTGGTCTTGTAATATCTGACGAAATTCATTTAATAGGTGATGAGTCACGTGGACCAACATTAGAAATGATATTAACAAAATTCAAACTCTCAGGAAACAAACCACAGATTGTAGGTCTAAGTGCAACAATTTCAAATAATGATGAGATTGCTGATTGGTTAGATTGTAAGTTAGTTGAAAATAATTGGAGACCAGTTCCACTTTCTGAGGGAGTATATGATGGTGGTGTTGTTACACTGAAGGATTCTAGCACCTTTGAAGTTGATTCTACAATTCCAGGCTTACCATCGATTGTTTTAGGCGTGGATTCTATTAAAAATGGAGGGCAGAGTTTGATATTTGCTGAAACAAGAACTCGTTCATCTAGTTTGGCAGTAAAAGCATCAGAGATCATTCCAAAATTATTAAAAAAATCTGAGCAAATTTTTCTTGAAAAAATCTCAAAGGATATACTATCAAATAATGAGAATACAAAACTCATAACAACATTAGCATTAGTTGTGAAAAATGGTGTTGCATTTCATCATGCTGGTCTTAATCAAAAATGTCGTCAAATTATAGAATCAGAATTTCGTAATGGTCGAATAAAAATGTTAACAGCAACACCAACTTTAGCTGCTGGTGTTAATCTTCCTGCACGCCGTGTAATAATATCAAACATAAGTAGATATGATTCCAAGATTGGAACCACTAAACCAATTAGTGTATTAGAATACAAGCAGCTTTGCGGACGAGCAGGAAGACCACAATATGACGACTTTGGTGAATCAATTATAATTGGAAATTCTAACACTGAGGGTTTAATTGATTACTATATCAATGGAGAGCCGGAACCTATTGAATCAAAAATTACAGATCAAAGATCACTTAGGATTCATGTTTTGAGTTTGATCGTAACGTCACCCAAAATTAAGAAGGATGAAATTATAGAATTTTTTTCACAAACATTTGGAGGAGTACAGGAAAGAACTTCATCAATTAAGTTTGGAATTCAACTAGCAATGAGATTTCTATCAACAGAAGAATTCATTATTAATGACGGAGAGATGTTTGTTGCAACAAAATTTGGAAAGAAAGTTTCTAGACTATACATAGATCCTTTAACAGCAACTTATTTTCGTGACGCCATTGAGAATGTCTCCAAAGAAAGAAAACATACGTTTGGATTTCTCCATCTGGTTGTTAATTGTGATGAGTTTTTTCCTAGATTTGAATTACGAAAGAAGGATTATGAGGCCGTGAGTATTTTAATTGAAAATAATTCTTCAACATTAATAGAGCCAATTTCGGAAATTGATTGTTCTAGAACTCTTCTTGCAATGAATTCATGGATTAATGAGGGAACTGAAATTTCATTGTCAGAGCAATTGAATGTTGAATCTGGTGATATGCATAGAATGGTTGAAACAGGAAATTGGTTAACATACTGTGTTAGAGAATTATCGAAGGAACTTGGAAGAAGGGATTTGATTGAAGAAATTGAGATTCTCAGGCAGAGGATTAGATATGGAATAAAAGAGGAATTGACTGATCTTGTAAAGGTAAAGGGAATTGGTCGTGTAAGAGCACGGAGGTTGTATAAGGCCGGAATTAAAACACGTGAGAACTTGGCTCAAACCTCAGTTAATCAATTAGCAGTAATAGATAAAATTGGACTAACTGTTGCAAATAACATAAAATCAGAGTTACAAAAGGTAAGATAATTGGAAGAAAAAATCATCGTCGGAATAATTGTTTCAGCTATTGCTTTTTTTTCAGTTTATTTAGTAACTCCAATCTTGATTAAGGCATTAGAAAAACGAAATCTATGTGTCAAAGATGCTAACAAAAAAGAAAATGTAATGATTGCAAGACCAGGAGGCATATCAATAATTATTGGACTTGTTGTGTCATTAATCGCATTTTATCTTTTTTTCCCTATTGTAGAAATTTTAGCTGTAGTTGTTACATCCATCTTGGCATTCTTGGTTGGAATTATAGATGATAGAAGAGTTATGGGTGGATGGTTTAAACCAGCTGCACTTGCATTTTGTGCAGCACCAATTTTACTATTAGGTGCATATGACACTAACCTAGCATTTCCTTTATTTGGTGAAGTAAAAATCCCAATTCTGTATCTTGGACTTATTGTATTCATGATTCCAGTTATGGGTAATACTATCAATTCTATTGATGTTCTGAATGGTGTTGCAAGTGGATTTACTTCAATTGCAAGTTTTTCATTAACCATTGTTCTTTTCATTTTACAAAACTATGAAATTGGTATTATTGCACTATGTTTAGGTTTTACATCACTTGGTTTTTATAAATATCATAAGTTTCCAAGTAGAATTTTTCCAGGAGACTCTGGTGCATTAGTATTTGGTGCTGCATATGGAGCAATTGCGATAGTTGGGCAAGTTGAAGTAATTGCAGCTATTGCAATTTTACCAGCTATAATAAACTCATTTCTATTTTTGTCAAGTGTTAAAAAAATTATTGAACATAGAGAAATTAAAAATCCAACTTCACATACAGAAGATTGGAAGCTCCAGACTACTGCAGATAAGTTAGCTCCAATTACACTTGTAAGATTAATCCTAGCAAAAAAACCACTGTCAGAAAAACAAATTTGTATCGAGATTTTCAAATTGGCTATATTTTCTGGCATTTTGGCTATAATTACAGCATTTATGATGAGTGTAGAGATTTAATGTCTGCCCAGATTTTTTCCTTCATATTTTCTATGTGGATTTTAATTTTAGTTGGTGGTGGTTTAATGGTTTTATTTGTAGGACCAATTTCATTTGCAGGATTTGGTGAGATTGATCCAATTATTAATTCTGGAATCAAGGTTCTTATCGCACTAATTCTCATTTTTATCTGGATTTTTACTTTGACAAAAATTAAAAATTGGATTTTTCAAAGACAGACGAGTTCATGATTTTATTCTTTTAGAGATTTTTCCATTCTTTCTGTTTTTTATCATATTCTTCTTTTGAATACATCACTTTTGCAGGAACCCCACCTACCACTGTATTTGGAGGTACATCTTTTGTTACAACTGCACCCATAGCAACTACACTATTTTCTCCAACTGTTACTCCTGCTTTAATTACTGCCCTACTACCAATTATCACATTATCTTTTATTGTAACTCCAATTAATTTTTCACTTGGTGGATACGGATCATTTGTTAACGCCGCAGCTGGTCCAATGAAAACATTTTTTCCAATCACAGAAAGTGGTGGGATGTATACTGATCCTTCTATCATTGTATTTTCACCAATTTTTACATTATAGTCAACATGAGCCAAGGATCCAATTTTGACATTGTCTCCAATCTCAACATTGTCACCCACATATGCAAAATGCCAAATTTTGACATTCTCACCAACTTTCGCCTTATCAGAGATAAAATTTGTAACCAAAATAAATCACAAATGCCATGGAATTCCTTGCTTAATTATTTTTTCTGGTAATTCATTTTTATTTCGTGTAAGAAAATCCATATCTTGTTTTTTATCTCTTAATTCATCAGGAAGCATAATTGGGATCTCTTCTATAATTGGATAAAATCGTGAACATTTTGAACAAAATAATGAGCCTTCAATTATAATTTCATCTTTTATTTTAATTTCAAGCATTTCCAAAGGAGTATGCTTGCAGATGGGACATGCTAAAATGTCTAACATTTTTTTATTCATTTTAAATCCAGATAGATTGGTATTCCTTTTTGACTAGATAAAAGCGACGCTTCTGCAATTTTTGTGACATTTACTGCATGTTCTGGTTTTACTATAATCTCATTCTTTCCTTCAATCGCGTCAATGAAGTTTTTAATCTCTAAGGATAATGGTTCTTTTTTCTCTCCACTATAATTTTCTGAACCTTTGTCAGTTTCAATTCTTATTTCTTGTGTGATGAAGTCTGAAAAAATTCGTGCATCTGTACACACTGCATTAAAATTTCTTACTCGAGTTGGGGTTATCCAGTTTGAGGAAATAGTTGCAATTTTATTATTTTTAAATCCAAGCATAATTGTAGCAAAATCTTCATGCTCATGATTTATTTTTCCTGATCGTGCAAAAACAACCTCAGGGGTTTCGTTAAACAGCCACATTGCAGTGTCTATATCATGGACTGATGTATCATAGATAATGCCAACATCATTGATATGTTGTGGCATTCGGTGTTCACGATAAAATTCTAGTCTTATCAATTCACCATATTTTTTGGATTTAAGAAAATTCTTGACTGTATCCACAGCTGGGTTAAATCTTTCAATATATCCACATGTTAGAACTACATTGTTTTTATTTGCAATTTCAATTAGATTTTGTCCATCTTCGGAAAGATATGTCATAGGTTTTTCAATAAAAACATGTTTTTTGTTTTCGATTAGATTTTTAGCAATTTCTGCATGAGTGATGGTTGGTGTACAAACAAATGCTGCATCAAAATCTTCATTTTCCATTAATTTTTCAATTGAATTATAGGAATTAACAGAATATTTTTTTCCAAACTCTTCAGCTCGTTCTATATTAGAATCACAGATTGCAGAAAGCACTTCATACTCTGATAGCACTCTACAATGATTCTTCCCCCATCCACCTGTTCCAATTTGTATAATCTTCATTCTAATACACTTTAGTTATCCAGTTGGAATAGTTTTTGTTTTTATTCATTACGATGTCTAAATACGAATCCATAAGTAATTTTGTTATCTTTCCAACTTTACCACTACCAATTTTTCTTTTACCCAATTTTATAACTGGTGTAATCTCTGCAGCAGTTCCAGATAGAAAAACCTCATCAGCAAGAGTTAATTTATTTCTAGAGATTTTCTGAATTTTAAGCTTCAATTTCATATCTTTAGCTAATTTGATTATTGATTTTCGTGTGATTCCATCTAATGCGGATGATTCTAATGGTGGAGTGAATAATACATTATTTTTAACAAGAAAAATATTTTCGCCTGGTGCTTCACTTACATAATCAGAATAATCTAATAGAATAGATTCATCATATCCTTTCTTTTTTGCATCTTGAGTTGCTAAAATAGAATTAAGATAGTTTCCACCCATCTTTGCTTGAACCGGAGTAGATAGATTACTAAATTTTCTCCACCTACTAATTACACATGCAATTCCATTCTTATTAAAAAGATCACCAAACGGGAAAGTAAATATTGCAACATGTGTTGGGGCCTTTTTTGTGACATGTAAATTAATTCCATATTGACCAATGAAATAAAATGGTCTAATGTAACATGATTTTCTAATTTTATTCTTCTTACAAAGATTGATTATTGCATTTTTAATTTCTCTATCAGAAAAGTTTAATGATATATCATAATATTTTCCAGAGTTTCTGAATCTCTTAACATGTTCATCTAATCTAAAGACGTACAAATTCTTTCCATCCCAATATGCCCTAATTCCTTCAAAGATTGATGTGCCATAATGTATAGCATGTGTGGTAACAGGAACTTTTGCCTTATTTACTGGCAAAAGTCTTCCATCAAACCAAACGAATTTTGAAATAGGAAATTTCACAGTGATTTGATTTAGTATCTATAATTAATCTATTTTGAATTATATCCTTCTTTTGGGAACTTCATTCCGGCAATCTTTATAGTCATATCCTCTCCTACGGCAAATTTTTTTACAGTATCCCAATTATCATGAATGATTTCTACTACTTTTTCTGGAACAAGTTTTTCCCACTCATTAGAATTATTTGATATGGAATCATACATTTCATTTTTTACTGAAGTTGCTGAAATTGATTTTCTTTTTCCAATTTTTGGTTTAAGTCGATATAATTTTAGCATTAATCCTTCAGACTTATCACCAGTATATGTAAAATAATCATCTTCAATCCCATCAAGAATTTGCTTTCTTAATGACCAAGACTTTCTAGAAATTAGTGGTGGAAAATATTTTTTGAACGGTGAAATAAAAGAATAATTTGAAGAGATCGTAATTTTTTTGCCAAACACATTTTCTAGCATTTTTTTCCTTGCATCAAAATCAAATGGAAAGCTTTTACTATTGATCTCCTTCTCTCCCATTAGAAATCGAACTGGCATAACTACTACATTATTTTCTTTTAATAATTCATCAATAATTTCTATATGTGAATTTGTAAGTGGGTTTAGATGTGCAAGGTAAATTGCTGTTGTCAATGATGAATAACCGTAGATCTACTATTTCAATGGTATTCGATTCTCATAAAATGTATCCACTAAAGAGATCACGTGCTAATCTTAAAATTTAACCAATTTCGAGATAAGTTTGATGTCTGAGGAAGCAAAAAAAGAAACTAAACTAGAAGAACCAACATCAATTTCAGAAGCTGAAGCTGCTGCTGCAAAGGCACAAGCCGAAGCTAAATCTAAAAAGGCATCACCAGAGCAAATAGCAAAAGCTGAAGCTGCATTCGAAAAAGCACAAGCTAAAGTAAATCAAATGAGACTTGCATCGGAGGCAGCTTGGAAGGCTGAATATAATGAAGCAAAAGCAAAAGCTGAAAAAATTGCAGCTGAAGGAGGAGATCCTGCTCAATCATTTACCAATAAACGCAAGCGGGAGAGGGTATTCAGAAGAGAGATGGGAGAACCTGAATTCTGGCAAACCAAGGAGGATAGGGCACCTGCTAGACCTCCAATGACACAAGACGAACAAATAGAAATCACAAACAAGGTTCAGATTCCAACGAATCAAATGCCGAAATATGATCCACAGAATATACTAACTCCTGGATTTGGTGGTGCGTCAAATTATGAAGCTGGAATAGATGATCTTTTGGATGAAACAAAACAAAAGCTTGACAGATTAAAAAATGATCCAAATGCAAATCAGGACGAAATTAATATGTTAATGAAGGATCTTAAGACACTTGATTCTCTGTATGATAATTATAATATTGGAATGAATGTTTTTCGTACTGCAAAGGGCGGAAGAGACAAAATTAAGGAATAAAGTGAGTACAAATGGCTAAGATTGATTTTAAAATTATGAATTCACGAGTTACTTTCAAAAACGTTCCATTACACAAGTTAGCAAATTTCTCATTTCAAGATATTAACGCTGCATATAATTCCTTTAAGAAAATTCCAGGAGTTTCGGAATGTGTAATACTCCAGACTGCAAGTCGTGTTGAGGTATTTACTGTTGGTAATATCAAAAAAGGGGATATTCCAGATGCAAGACGACCTGAAGGAAAGAATCTAGATGTAAATAAGATCCTAAAAAGTTGGACAGTATTATCAGAAATGGATCAATGGGATATTGATCATTGGGATCAAACTCTTGAGATGTATACCAATACTGATGTTTATGAACATCTACTAAGATTAGCAGTTGGTTTGGATTCAGTAGTTGTAGGAAAAGAGGAAATTTTGGACGAAATTAAAAAGGCAGTTATAACTGCTAATGAAAACGGTGCTTCTGGTGAAATACTGAATAAATTATTTGGGCATGTTGTTAGAATCGCTACTAGTGTTAGAGATGCTACTGAAATAACAAAATCTGCTAGATCAATTGGTGATGTTGGTGTGCATCTTGCAGAAGAAAAGGTTGGTTTAGATAAAAAAAAGATTTTACTTGCTGGTACAGGTGAAACTGCCGCCATGGTTGCCAAATCACTCAACAAAACTGGATTAAAATTTGATGTTGTTAGTATGACCATTGAACGTGCAACTGGGTTTTCTAAAATATTGGGAGGTACACCAGTAGAATTTGAGGCTGTTTTATCTGGATTTGATAAATATGATGTGGTATTTGTTGGAACAACAGCAGATTATTTCTTACTAACTTATGAAAGAATTAGGCGAGTCATGCTGAAGAAAACCTCTGGAGTTATGATATTAGATTTATCTGATCCAAGAGCGGTTGAAGAAAGTGTTACTATGATCCCTGGTTTGAAATTAGTTTTCCGAGATCAGATTGCTGAAATTGATGAGGAGAAACAGGCAAGACGTGCAACAGTTTCTGCTGCAGAAAAGATCATTTCTGATGAAGCTCCAATCCTTGAGGCAAATATGAAAGGTCTTGAGAAAAAAAAGCCATTAGCAAAATCAAAGTAAATATATTGTTTAAAAATTTGTAGCAATATGGTAAAGGCTGAATGCAAAGATTATGGTTATGATTGTGATTTTATTTCTGAAGGAGAAATAGATGATGTTGTTAAAGAATTTGGTGAACACACTGCAAAGGAACATGGGATTGAATATTCCGCAGAAACACTAACAAAATTTATAGTAAATAAGAACTCGTAATTTTACGATTTAGTTAAACGTCTATCCGTATGACTCAAACTTTACGGAAAAATTTCCCTTTTCGTCTTTCTCTCTTTCAGTCAAAAATCCGTTTGGTCTTAGAAAGTCCATGCATCCATCAACCGTTCCCTGCCAACCACAAACATAAAAAATTGTATTCTCTGGTGTTATCTTTTCACCTACTAGTTCTTCAAGAGGTGAACCTTGTCCATTTCGTGGTTTTAAGAATTGTTCAACTCGTCCAGTTTGACCACTCCAGGCTCTATTGAACCATTCTTGTGGTCTACTAAT
>CACLNC010000021.1 GCA_902608175.1 uncultured marine group I thaumarchaeote
AAAGAAAATCGTCCTTTGTGTTGCCGGTTCTGTTGCAGCTTACAAATCAATTGAACTTGCAAGATTATTGATGCGACATGGTGCAAATGTAAAATGTGTAATGTCTAATGCTAGCACTAAACTGATCAAACCAGATTATATGAAATGGGCTACTGGAAATAATGTAATTACAAAATTAACTGGTGATATGGAACATATTGATCTTGCTGACTACAAGCGATCTGACTTACTAATTGTCTACCCATCAACTGCAAACACATTAGGAAAACTTGCTACTGGAATTGATGATACACCGATCTCCACAGTTCTTACTGTTGCATTTGGATCAAAGATTCCAATAGTGATGGGTCTTGCAATGCATCGATCCATGTATGAGAATGCTGCGGTTCGCAAAAATATGGAATTTTTGAAAAAGAAGGTTGATTTTGTTTCGCCACAGATGATAGAGGGAAAGGCAAAGGCACCAGAACCTGAAGACATTCTTCACTTTGTTCTTACAAAATTTGGACAATCCAAAGTTTTGAAAGGAAAAAAAATTCTGATGACAGCAGGGCCAACAGTTGAAAAGATTGATCCTGTCCGTGTTATTACAAATATCTCAACTGGAAAGACGGGAACCCTACTTGCATCTGAGCTTGTTTCTGCTGGTGCAAAAGTTACATTAGTTTATGGACCTGGAACTGCAGACCCCCCAAAGTGTAAAGTGATTCCTGTGAAAACAGTTACCGATATGTTTAATGTAGTAAGGAAGGAGTTAAAGAAAAAATATGACATTGTAATTTTGACAGCTGCTGCATCTGATTATATTCCAAAAAACTCTAAGACAAAGATTAACTCAAAAAAACCTCTTACAATCAAGCTTACCAAGGCTCCAAAGATTATTGATTTTGTGAAAAAATGGCAAAAAAGCGTATTTCTGGTAGGGTTCAAGGCTGAGACAGACGTATCCAAGAGGGAATTGGTGACTAAATCACGAAGAAAAATGAAGGAATCCAAGGCTGATTTGATGGTTGCAAATGATATTGGCTCGAAATATACAAGCAATAACTATAACGAGATGATTCTGGTAAATTCTAAAAATGTGGTAAAAACTGGAAAGAAAACAAAACAAAAGATTGCTAAAATAATTCTAAAAAATATCGAAAAAGCCATTAATTGATATGAACCATATCTAGCAGATTGAAAATTTTTCTTGGAATTGTTATTGTTTTTGTTACAGTTATCTTTCTAGTTGGCACTGTATCAGAGTCATCCGCTAAAATTACTTCTTATCCAGCAATTAATTATCGACTAGACGGCCCACCCTTGTATTGCATTGTTGAACCAGTTGGTGTAGAAACAAAAGACAGAGATAATTGGGTAGGTTCTGCAAAGAATGCTGTTCTGGATTGGAACAGTAAAATAGCTAGCTTTGTTCCTGAAAGTTCAAATCCAGAATACTGGGAGATGAACTACAAAGTAATCAAAGTTACTGATAGCAGAACTGATTGCTCCATATTCATTGAGTTTTATGATGAGATCAAGGGAAGCAAAAGTGCATTTGGATACAGGACTGTTGGATTTTTTGATCCACAAGTAGAAACAATCTCATTATTTTTGAAAAAAATTCCCTACAATGAAACTTTGAATATTATAATTCATGAAGTTGGCCATACTATTGGATTAGGTCATTATGTTTCTGACAATGATGATGAAAATAAAAAATGGAGGACCGCAGAGAAGATGGCTCCATCAATAATGATTCCTGTAGCACATGTAAACCCAGAATTTCAAACAATAACGGAGTTAGACGTTAGTCGTGTACTCGAGCTTTACGGTGATGGTGGATTTTATGCATTTTCTCCAAAATTAATAGCAACACCACCCACAACACCTGAGCCAACTCCAATACCAGCACCAAAAGGACCAATCAGGCCTTTTGATTCTGTTAATATTACAGAACAATCTATAGTGATTTCCAAACATGAATCAGCGGTGATAAAAATCACTGGTCAGATAAATGAGGATATCTTCCTTCAAGGTAATTATGTTCTTATTGTAATCAAGACTCCTCTTTCTGATTTTGTTGTACACAAAGTCAGACCAACGCAGGCTGGCTACTTTGAACTGCCATTACGATTTGATGGCAAATCTCCTCAGGGTTGGTATGAAGCTGAAACAAGCTATTTCGAAAATATCGATACTGAAATGAATGTCGACTTTTATTTTGGATTTGAACAGGCAAAGTTTCTGACAGAACCAAAAGAGATCATAATTCCATCATGGGTGAAAAAGGATGCTGGATGGTGGGCACAAAACAAGATTGATGACATTAAGTTTGTTAATGTAATTGAATATCTTCTAAGTAATGGTGTAATTGATATTGGAGATCCTTACCTAAACGTTGACCCAGCACAAGAAATTCCATCATGGGTGAAAAATACGGCAGGGTGGTGGGCAAAAGATAAGATTGATGATCTTACTTTTGTGAGCGCACTTGAATATCTAATCAAGATAGGAATTATTAAAATTGAATAACAAAATTTTACTAGTAATTCTTCTAGCCTCTGTTGCAATTCTAGCACCAAATGCATTTGCGGAGATTAATGTAGAGATAGTTCTAGACAATCTAAAAAATCCGTGGGAAATAGAGTTTGCACCTGATGGAAAGATCTTCTTTACAGAAAGAGATGGCAAATTATGGGTAATTGATAATGAATCTATATTACAACTAGTTGCGGAATTTCCGGCAAGTAATACATCGGAGGGTGGTCTACTTGGGCTGGAGTTAGACCCAGATTTTGAGAACAATCAGTTTTTGTATCTTTATCAAACATACATGGACATTCCAACGCATCAGAACAAAGTCGTCCGATACACCGTAAATAACAACCAGCTTACAGACGAATTAATTCTAATCGACAATATCCCTGGTGCAATTTGGCATGACGGTGGTAGAATAAAGTTTGGACCAGACGAAATGCTTTACATAACTACTGGTGATGCGACAAATGCCAATCTTTCACAAGATCCTGCCTCAGTAGCTGGGAAAATTCTGAGAATTAATTCCGATGGAACTGTGCCAAGCGATAATCCATTCAATTCTCCAGTATTTTCATACGGACACAGAAACCCACAGGGTCTAGCATGGAATGAAAATGGAATTCTTGTCTCATCTGAGCATGGACCATCTGGAGAGAGGGGGTATGCCCACGATGAAATCAACGTAATAGAACGAGGAAAAAATTATGGATGGCCCACAATCGTTGGTGACTCAAATGATATAGCTTATACGAATCCAATACTACACAGTGGCGATATTACCTGGGCACCAAGTGGCCTTTTGTATTATAATTCTGATAAGATTTCCGAGTGGAAGGGCAAGTTTCTAGTTGCAACACTACGTGGTGAACATGTCATGGTATTAGATCTTGATTTAGAAAATGATGTAGTAAACTCGGCCGAAAAAATTTTCCAAGGTGATTATGGAAGAATTAGAAATTTGGTGCAAGGTCCTGATGGGGATGTTTTCATGCTGACTAGTAATGGCAACAATGATAAAATTTTACAGATTTCAACCCTCGAAACAGTCCCTCTATCTGTTGAAACAAGCGAATTACCTTCAACATCGAACGATTACTTGGTTTACGTTGTCATTGCATTAGTCATCGGTGGTATTTTGGTAGTAATTTGGCGAAAGAAATCTTAACTAAAACGAAACCAATCTAGATCATGAGCACATCTGACGAATTGATCCAGTCTGGCAAAAAAAACCTAGATAGTGAAAATTATGTAGATGCTCTTAGTTTCTTTGATCAGGCGTTAGCGTTAGAACCAAACAATCCGGATTTTTTGAACCTAAAAGGGGTTGCACTACGAAGCCTTGGAAGATACGATGAGGCATCTGAATGCTATAACAAATCACTCGAGCTTGATCCAAGAGACAAGGCATCATCATAGGTAACACTTGAATGATGTAACAAAATTGAATAATTATGCAAAAATCACTTTCTAATGCAGCACTAAAAAAAATTCTAGATACTGCCAACGAACGTGATCTGTTCATTGTTGGTCATATGTACATTGAGAATACGATTGACCGTATACTGAAGAAGAAATTTAGTATTCCTTCAAAATCAATCGACAGCACATTGTTTACACTAAATCTGAAAATGGATATACTGATCGAGTCTGGTTTGATCAAGGGCAACGTGAAGAAAAATGTCGAGCTTTTGGCAAGAATTAGAAATAGATATGCTCACAAGCTAGAGCCAAACGAGCAGAGAATTACAAACTATATTCGCGAGCTACAGTACATTGGGCCTGCACCAAAAGCTGTCGGTAAATACGCAAAGTACAGAGTATGTGTAATTCGTACGTTTTCTGTTCTAGTTAAAATGCTAAGAAAATAGACTATTATTATCGAATATTCACATAGTTACCCATGGATGACCCAACTGGTGGAATGTGGATTTACTTGATCTTCTTCTTAATACCACTTGTTAGAATTGTTCCACGATTGCTAAGAAAATACAGAGGACAAAGTGGTGGAATGGCAACAAGTAAACTGGACCAAATGTTTAATCCAAAACCAAAGTGGGAACCAGAACCACCAAGAGAACCAAAAGAGTCATTCTTTCAAGAAAAACCAAGAGAATCATTCTTTCAAGAAGAATCAAAGAAAGATGATGGTTGGTTAAACAAAGACGATTTTAAGTAAAATGCTTCAAGATTCAACAATACGCAAATCATTGGACGATTACATCAAAGCAAGAATCAAAGAGATTCCAATAGAAGTAAGTCAAACTTTTCCAGATGTACAAAAAGTTTGGAAGTGTGAAAACCAGTTAGATTTCTTATATGGATATTATGTTGGAAAGATAGAAGAAGGCGCTCTTAGATATTTACTAAAAGCAACCAGAGCCTCCGCTGGTGGGTATGTTGATACGTTTGACATTAGAGGTGTGATTGAAACACATAGAAATGAACTGCTTGAAACACTCAAACAATCATTAGAAAAATGAAATCAAAAGCAACAAAGTACAAGCAAAGAACAATTAACGTTTGGAATGAGGTTGCACCATTTTATCACAACAGATGGGCAAAAAGGGAGATTGGACCATTTAGTGTAACAAATGATCTAATAAAATCTGCAAAAATAAAGTCTGGATATACAGTACTGGATTTGGCATGCGGAACAGGTCTTGTTACCAAGAAAATTTTAACAAAAGTTGGAAGAGGTCAAGTTTATGGTGTTGATAGCTCAACGTCAGCGCTAGACATTGCAAAAAAGTGGGTAGGAAAGAAACAAAATATACATTTCATTCTTGGTGATGCTGAAACAATCCAATTTGATACAAAGTTTGACGTAATCACATGTCAATATGCTCTTTTTTTCTTTCCTAACGCACAAAAGGTATTGAAAAATATGAAAAAATTTCTAAAAAAGAATGGCATCATTACAATGAGCGTCCATGGAAAATTTAACGTCCCTTACTTTGATAGTATACTAAAACCAGCAAGAAAGCTCATCCCGGATTATCTTCCAAAATATCCAGATATGGATAGATTTGGAACCAAAGACACCTTCAAGAATGTGTTTGTAAAAGCAGGGTATAACAGAATTGTTGTGAAAAAATTGCTATTTCGATACAGCCCAGGAACATTTTCAGATTACTGGGGTAATTACAAAAAATATCTATCAAAGCCACTGAAGGAAAAATTTAATGCATTAAGCAAGTTTCAAAAGGCAAACCTTCGAGAGATGGTGAAAGATAACACACTACAATATACAAAGAAAAATGGAAAGATTGATTTCCCATGGGAAGTTTTACTCCTAACTGCGAGAAATTTTTAACTAAAGACTAACCCATTAAGAATAGAATGTTAAAAGATCTACTTGCTGATATTGTTAGAGTTGATGATGTCTTGATGATAGTCAAAAGTAATGGTGCCACAATCGAAATGAGAAGTAATTCACTCTCAATTAGACAAAAGGAACAATGGATAACTATCGGAGAAAATGATGGACCATGTCATATGCACGTTAATGATACTATGATTAAAAATGCCGAATTTGTTGTAGAAGAAAGGCCTGAAAGAACTAGCTATAGTGTGAGGTTTTTTGACGAAAATGGTGAGCGTGTACTTGGGTGTTTCTTTACAAAAATGTATGACGAAGACAAAAAGATCAAGTTAGAGAGGAAAAAACTCTACGACAACTTACAAGAAAAATATGGAACAAAAATTCAGTACTAATTACAAATTATCTTAGAGTTCAGCTTAATTCATTTACACAAACTAAACGATATTTGTTACTATTGCTAATTGAACCGCCCAAGATCGCTGAAAACCATATTTATACAATCTAGTATACCATATTATGAATGATAAGGAAAAACTTGAAGAAGATGATTCTTTAATTCTTGCATGGGATCAATATATTCAAGGTCAGGCAGAACTAATAGAAAATATCAGGCCTGAATTTCAAAAGGTCATTCAAACTTATTTTATGAAAAATAACAAAAAAGTAAGAGATGTATTAAATTCTATTCAAGAATTCACACAAAAGGAAGAGCTAAAGGATCCTTTTCACAGTGGTTTAACAAAATCAGAAAAATCTTAGAGTTAAGCTTAATTCATTTACACAAACTAATACAATAATGACGATTTTAGAATGTACATTGGATATGAGATAGTTTAGTTAAGTGAAAACTTGATTATCTATTCTCTTTTCCCACCTAATTATCTAAGCTGGATTGGTTTTAATTATGTCCATGAGAACTTTATATTGTGCAGATCGGTGCTCACGTATCAATTTCAGGATCTATTGATAATGCAGTGGATAATGCTGTAGTAAGAAAATGCACGGCGTTTCAAATTTTTACAAGAAATCCACGCAGCTGGCACGCAAAAGACCTGACAAAAGATGATATTAAAAATTTCAAAGAAAAGCTAGAATCTTCAAACATTGATCGAATGGCAACAGTAGCACATATGCCATATCTACCAAATCTCTCATCACCAGAAAAAGATGGTTATGAAAAATCCATCAAGGTTATGATAAAGGAAGTAGAACGATGCCACCAAATTGGCATTCCATATCTTGTAACACACTTGGGAAGCCATAAAGGAACTGGAGAAGAGAAAGGAATGAAGAGACTTGTTGATGCATTAAACAAAGTAGCAGAAACAAAAGCTGATACAATGATACTTCTAGAAAATACAGCAGGACAAAAAAATTCTGTTGGTTCTGATTTTGATCAGCTCGCAGAAATATTTTCAAAATGTAAGCCAGGAAAACGCTTTGGTGTGTGCATTGATACATGCCATGCCTTTGCTGCTGGATATGATCTACGTACTGATGATGAGGTTAAGAAAACATTCAAGAAATTTGACGATGTAATCGGATTAGAAAACCTTAAGATTTTGCATTTTAATGACTCTAAGGCAGAACTGAACTGCAACCTAGATAGGCACGAACACATTGGTTTGGGCAAGATTGGCACAAAAGGAATGAGTGCTGTAATCAAACTAATCAGCAAAAAAAAGATTCCAATTATTCTAGAAACTCCAATTGACGATAGGAGAAATGACTTTGAGAATGTTGCAGAGGCAAAATCACTTGTGTGAGCAATTACGCATTTATGCATGAATAAATTGTATAAGATATGAATTACGATCTTGTTATGAAGCTTGCACTAGAACGTGGGTTTTATTTTCCATCATGTGAAGTTTATGGAGATGCAAAAGCTGGTTTTTGGGAGTATGGCCCATCTGGAGTAAGCATCAAAAATAAATTTTTGCAGCTATGGAGACGTGAGTTGGTAAGAAGAGATAGAATGCTAGAGATTGATGGCTCACAGATAATGTCTAGCTCAGTCTTTGAGGCATCGGGACATCTCAGTAGTTTTGCAGATCCTATTGTAAAATGTAAAAAATGTGGTGCAACATTTAGAGCTGACAGATTGATCAGTGAGACATGTCAAGTTGAGATTCCAGAAAGTGCTGCTCTAGAAGAGTTTGATAAAGTAATAACAGAAAAAAAATTACTGTGTACAAAATGTCAAGGAGAATTTGATGCAGCAAAAAAATTTAACATGATGTTTCAGGTTGGTATAGGACCAGAAGCTGAACCTGCATACTTGAGACCAGAGACATGTCAATCAATCTTTGTTGATTTTCCAAGATTATACAAAACAATGCGCGGAAAACTTCCACTAGGTATTGCACAAGTAGGAAAGAGTTTTAGAAATGAAATTGCGCCAAGACAAAGTCTTTTGCGATTAAGAGAGTTCTATCAAGCAGAAATTGAAGTCTTTTGTAATCCTAGCAAGCTTAACGAGATGGAAAGATTTTCTGAAGTTCAGGATACGACTATTCGAATCTTAATTGATGATAAAATTCAGGCAATGACATGCAAAGAAGCAGTTGACTCTAATACTGTTCCAAACAAACTTGTTGCATATTATCTGGGACTACTCAGCGAGTTTTATGAAAAAACTGGCATAGACATGTCCAAAAGTAGGTTCAGGAAGCTAGGAGACAAGGAAAAGGCATTCTATGCTGATGTTGCCTTTGATTTTGAGGTAGAAACAACGATTGGATGGCTCGAGCTAGTCGCATGTAACTACAGATCTGACTATGATCTTACTAGTCATGCAAAGAAGAGCAATGAAAAATTTGAGGTTATGGACGGAGAAGAGAAGACTCTTCCACATGTCTTTGAGTTATCCATGGGAATTGACCGAAGTTTGTATACAATTTTAGAGCACAGTTTGAAGGTTGACAAGGAACATGAAAGAACTGTTCTTTCTGTAAAACCATATCTGGCACCAATTCATGTTGGTGTTTTATCACTTGTAAAGAAAGATGGATTGGCTGAAATCACGGATGAAATTTATTTAAAGATCAAAACAAAAGTTGATGCATTCTTAGATCATTCTGGCGCAATTGGTAGAAGATATAGAAGACTTGACGAGCTTGGTGCTCCGTTTGCAATTACAGTTGATCATCAGACAAAGGAGGATGATACAATAACAATCAGAAGACGTGACTCAATGGAACAAAGTAGAATAAAGATTTCAGAGTTAGAAACCATTCTATCTAAAGAAATATCATTTCCTTAAAGAAAAAAGAAAAAACAGAGGAAGAGAACTAATCGTCTAGTATGTTGATGTTGTTGTAGGTGCGGTTAGTTCATCTAATGATGGTACAGATGGGAACTTGTCTCCTGTTTGCTGTTCTGCAACTACAGATGCTTCTTGGAGAATCTTTTCAGTTTCCTCATTTGCAACGTCTGATTCCAGTCCAAAGGATTCATTTGAGATTGAATCAACCATTAGGCCGTTGAGAGTGCTTGTCATCGAACTAAGTTCGCTGTCTGCCTCTGGCATGAATTTGGCTAATGATGGTTGTAATCCCTTCATGGTATCCATCGCTGGTCCAATTGCAATCATTGCATCGCCCAGGTCATGGATTGTTGTTAATCTTAACTGAACTTGTTCTAGAGAAACTTTTGTGTTTCCCATCATTTTCTTTACCTTTCGGATTTCAGCAAGTTCGTTTGATAATATTCTAGCAGATGATGTATCGTGTTCTTTGGTTGCAGCAACTATTCTATCGAAAAGTTGTTGATCTCTTTCACCAAGTTTGCCTAGCATAGAATCCATTTTTGTTACTTGAAGCTGTAGTTTGTTTACAGCGGTCTGGATTCTTGGCTTCAAAGCGCCCTGTGGTTTTACAGAATCACGAAACTTCTGTGTAACGCTAGAAGTCTCCTGGTGTGCCCATGATTTGTCAAATGATGGCATGTGGACTGCTTTAGAAGTTCACTCTTAATGGGAGGTGTAGATTTAGTTCAACATTAGGCTAAATTTAGCTAACAAAATACACTAGCAGGAGTAAAAAATATGGTGAAAATAGCAATTTTTGATTCTGGGCTTGGTTCTCTGTCAATAATCAAGCCAATCAGAAGAACCACGAAAGCTGAGATTATCTACTTTGCAGATCAGAAAAACTTTCCATATGGAAAAAAATCAAAATTAGAACTTTCACGAATTATAACAAAATCTGTTAGGATGCTAAGAGAACAGTTCTCCCCTGATCTTGTTGTAATTGCATCAAATACTCCATCACTCATACTTGGTAAAAGGTTTGGAAAGAATGTTGAATACGTATTACCGCCACTAAAAGAAGCTATCAAATCATCCAAGACAAAAAATATTGCAATACTTACCACACAGTCAGTTGTAAAAAGTAAAGGATTAACAGAGTACATAAAAAAATCTCATGTTCCAGCTGATGTTGAGATTAGAGCTATCAATGCATCATTATTGGTAGAATTAGTTGAATCTGGTAAATTTTTGGATAGCAAGTCATACTGTAACACAAAGATTAAGAAATTTCTTAAGAATGGACTTGAAAAATATAATATTGATAGCGTAACACTGTCTAGCACACACCTACCTTTTCTTCTCCCATATCTAAAAAAACAATTTCCAAATGTATATTTTCATGATCCAGCTGCACAGTTAGCAAAAAAAATTGCGAAGACCAAGAAAAAATCCAAACGTAATAGTTTGAGAATCTTTACATCAGGGAATACTAAAAAACTTGAGAGAAATCTTAGAAAGATTGGAATTACTAACAGAGTTACTTCTTTGTCTTAGGTTTTGCCTTTCGATAACCATGGCTAAACGTCTTATCATATAATCTGGAATATTCATATGACTTTGGTTTTACAACGTCACCAATAATTACAATCGCAGTTTTTGTAATTTTTTCTGCTAAAACTTTTTTTCTAATATTTGCCAAGGTTCCAGTAATTATTTTTTCATCATCCCAACTTGCTCGATAAACAACACCAACTGGTGTTGTCTTTGAATAACCACCAGCTATTGCTTCCTTAACAATATCTGACAATAAATGAACGCTAAGATAGAAGATCATTGTTGCTTTGTGCTTTGCAAGTTCTGATATTTTTTCACGTTTTGGAACTTTAGTCCTAGACTCTGCTCTTGTAATAATTATTGTTTGTGTAACACCAGGAAGCGTTAGTTGAGTTCCAAGAGCAGCTGATGCAGCCAAAAATGACGTAATTCCAGGCACAACAACAGACTCTATTCCCTTCTTTGCAAGATTATCGATCTGTTCACGAATTGCACCATAAATCGCAGGATCACCATCATGTAGTCTTACAACAGCTTTATTTTTTTTGGCTCCATTCAATAAAATTTTGAAAATTTCTTCACGAACAAGTTTTGCTGCATCATGTATTTTTGCTTTTTTACAATAACTCAAAATCTTTGGTGGTATTAAAGAACCAGAATATACTACAATGTCTGCCTTTTGTAATATCTTTTTTGATTTGATCGTAATAAGTTCAGGATCACCTGGACCACAACCAACAAAGAAAACTTTAGACACGTTTTACCACCAGTATAGAAAAATATTTTGTCGTTAGTGAATCATCATTAACTTCTCCTAATGTCATCTTTCTAATTATCTCATGATCTGTTCCAAGATCCTGACCAATTGCAAAAATAGAATTCTCTGGAAAACCTGATTCCTTAAGCAGATCTATAACTTGATCAAAATATCTTCCGTCCTTTAGAAAAACAAGAACCTCTGAATTTTTTGCGATCTCTTTTACAGAGCTCAAATCATAACAAGATGGAATTATTGCAACTTTCTCTGCACCTTCAGCTATACTAATTCCAACCTTGGAAGCAAATGTAAACATGGAAACAATTCCTGGAATTACGCTTATCTTCATTTCTGGATGGTTTGCCTCAATTTCACGATGCATGTAAATCCAAGTACTGTAGAGATATGGATCACCCACTGTAAGATAGACGACATTTTTACCAGACAAAACTTTGTCTGCCATTATTTTTGAGTTCTCTTTCCAGTGCTTCTCAAGTATAGCCTTATCCTTTGTCATAGGAAAAATTAACTTTACAATTTCCTGATTTTTTGATTTGTCAATTATAGGTGATACAACAGATAACGCAATACTTGGTCTATCTTCGTTTGATGCAGGACACATGATTGTATCAGCATTTTGTATTGCTTTTACAGCCTTTACTGTAAGCAAGTCAGGATCACCAGGACCTACTCCAATTCCAATTAATTCAGGCATTGAAAATATCAAGTCCTTCCCAATTAAAAAGCTAGATTAGACTTTTGTTGCAGAAATAACGGTTACAGGGTTTCTAGAAAGCATCATTGTACCAGTAGAAGTTTTTCGACTTTTTCCAATTGTAATCTGTGTAATATCAATAGAAGTAAATTTTAGGTCCTCTAGAACGGATAAAACAGAAAAAAGCGTCTCAATCAGTATTATTCCAACTACAAGTCTCCCTCCTGTCTCTAGCTTATCCTGACACATCTCGATGATGTCCTTTGTGTCTCCACCTGTACCACCAATGAAAACAGCATTTGTCATAGGAAGATCCTTAATCTTTTCTCTTGCATTGCCTTCAACAACTGTAACATTATCTATTTGAAATTTTTTTAGATTTTTCTTTGTAAGTTCTGTTGCATTAGAATCAATATCAACTGCAAAAATTTTTCCTTCTTTACCAATCTGCAATGCTGCCTCTACCGAAATTGAGCCACTTCCACATCCAATATCAAATACAGTATCTCCAGAGTTAAGTCTAGCTTTACTGATCTGAATTGCGCGTATCTCTTCTTTAGTTATTGGTACTGATTCTGTCCTTTCAAATTCTTCGTCAGGAATGCCAGGAGTTTTGTGTTTCCACATCTAATCTACGACCCAAAAATTAAGTAAAAGGCATTGAGCTAACATTATCATTGGCGTGTACTAACGTATATGAAAGAATCCACATGAATAAATAAAAGAAAACATAACTTCCAATTCCAGCAGTTGCATATTTTTTCCTATCAGACCGAGGAACTGGTATTCTCCAAGTCTTTGCAACTATTCCAGATGCAACAAATAATATAATCATAAATCCAATTGATGCCCATCTTCTCTCTTCTCCACTTATATCCTCAAAGGCAAATGTTGCAACTATTCCTCCAATACCAGCTAGAACAACTCTAAACCAAAATAATTTTTTCTCTAATTTTTTTGTAGGAGTATTCTCATTGATTACTGTTGTTTTAAATTCAGTTGGTTTTGGTGGTGGTGCTTCTGTTGGTGGTGGAGATTCTGTTGATGGTGTTGAATCTGGTGGTGGTGCATTTTTTGGTGGTGGTGCTATTGTATTCTTTAATTTATCAGCGAATGATGTTCCAGTTTGTGGTGTGTCCTGATATTTTGCAATGTCATCATCAGATTCGTTTGATTGTGGTTTATCCATCTGTAATTTGATAAGTTCTCTTAGCTCAGAATCAGATTTGCTTTGATGATCAATTCCTAATGTTTTTGCCATCGCCTCAAGCTTTTCTCTTTCAGTTTGTGGTTGTTTAGGTGCAAACCTATCACCTTTTGGATGTTTTCCCAAGTAATTTCATGTTGACTGAGCATATCCAAGTTTAATACCTTTGGCTAAATCACACTCGAAATAGTAAGAGTATAATCAGCTATTTTGAGTAGATCGGCATGGCTCTAGCAGGAATTGAACTAAGTTTTCTGGTCAAAAATTTATCCGAATTGACTGAGGGATACTATGTTAGCAATATTTACGGAATTAATAGAGAAAATTTGCTGTTTAAACTACATCACCCACAAAAATCTGACGTTTTCCTAATGCTTTCAACTTCTGGAATTTGGGCTACTTCAAATAAAATCGAACAAATAGAACAAAATAAATTGCTACGAAGATTACGAAGTGAGCTTCTTCGTGCCAAGATTCTAAAGATTGAACAGCTTGGGACTGAACGAATTGCTTATATTCGATTCAGTAACTTTGACAAGGAGTTAACTCTTGTTGCAGAATTTTTCGGCGATGGTAACCTTCTGCTTTGTAATAATGAAATGAAAATTCTTGCTTTGCTACATTCAATGGAAGTTAGACATAGAAAACTTTCAGTTGGACTGCAATATGCTACGCCACCACAAGATAATTTTGACATTTTCAAGAAAGAGTTTTCAGAGTTTAAACAAGAATTTGCAACTTCTACACCAGTAGCAAAAATAGTTGGAAAATTGTTAGGACTACCACGAAGATACACAGAAGAAATAATCAAACAAGCAAAGATAGACACAAAAACACCATCAGAAAATATTTCTGACGAACAAATTCAGAATATCTTTGATTTAGGCAAGCAACTATTGACTAGAGTGATAGATGGAGATCATGAAGCAATAATTGTGAAGGGAGAGAAAAATTCTGATGTTTACCCAATCAAACTTTCAGTAGAAGATGATGAAAAAATTATTGAAGTTTCAAGTTTTATGGATGGATTGGATAAATTATTTACAGAACAAATTATTGAAAAGGGTAAAACAACACAATCAAACGTAGAGGATAAAAAAGTAACAGAACTTGAAACAAAATTAGATGAACAGTCAAAGGCAATC
>CACLNC010000022.1 GCA_902608175.1 uncultured marine group I thaumarchaeote
CTTGTAATCTTGGTTCAATTAACGTTGCAAACCTTGTAAAAAGAAAAGCTGATGGTCAGTATGAATTTGATTGGCAAAAATATGAAGAAGTCATTAGAAAAACAACTAGATTTTTGGACAACGTTATTGATGTTAATCATTATCCTGTACCAGAAATTAATGTGGCATCAAAAGAGTCAAGAAGAATTGGTCTTGGTGTAATGGGTGTTGCTGACTTGTTGTACAAACTTCGACTTTCATACAACTCTAAAGAAGGATATGAATTCCAGACAAAACTTGCGGAAGCAATGTCATACTACTCTATGGAAGAAAGTGTTGCACTTGCACAGTCGCGTGGAGAATTTGATTTGTGTTCAAAAACTGATTATCCAGAGGGAAAAATTCCTATCTCTGGGTTCTATGAAAAATCAAAGAATCAGCATTACTATGAATGGGATGCCTTGATCAATAAAATACAGAAATTTGGAATAAGAAATGTTTTGACAACTACTGTTGCACCAACTGGAACACTTTCTATGCTTGCAGACTGTTCAAACGGAATGGAACCAACATTTGCTTTAGTATTTGAAAAAAGAGTAACTGTTGGAAGATTCTTTTATACAAATAAAATCTTTGAACAAGTTCTAAAAGAAAATAATCTTTACAGTGAAGAGTTGTTAGCAAAAGTTGCAGATAATTATGGTTCTTGTAAAGGAATTCCTGAAATTCCAGAATGGATTCAAAAGATTTTCGTTACTGCAATGGACATTCATTGGGGCGATCATTTGATGGCGCAAGCTGTCTGGCAAGATTGGATTGGAAATGCTATTGCAAAGACTATCAATATGCCAAATGATGTTTCTGTTGAGGATGTTAAGGCAGCATATCTGCTTGCTCATGAAATGGGCTTGAAAGGAATTACAGTATACAGAGACGGTTCTAGGCATAAACAAGTATTGCATATGACAAGTGAAAAAGCCAAAAAAGACTTTGACGTTTATCCATCTGATTATATTTCTGAATTTATCAATAATACAATTGATAACAAGTACATCATGGACCAAGTCAAATCTGCTCTCAAAGTAATAACTACTAGAGAATTCACTCCTACCGAAACAACCATAGTTGAAGAAGAAAAGGAGGAAAAACTATGTCCAACCTGCAAAAATAACCTAGTTTTTGTTGAAGGGTGTAGTATCTGCATTGAGTGTGGTTATAGTGGCTGTACATCTGGTTAATTCATAACAATTTTTTAAAACCCTATAATTAGACTAGGATAATTGGATAAGAAAATAATTTCTGGTATTGGTGCTGCAATTGCTATAATTGTGGTGATTTTAGTAATTACTCCAAATATTGGTGTAGACACTACTGAATCTAATGTAACTGAAACAAACTATACTCCTCTTTCACCAATTGATAGAGAAAAAATTGGTTTAGTAATGAACTCACCTACACTGGTAAAAACAGTTTCAGACATACAACAAGTCTATGTAAGAGGTGCTGAATCAGGAGTGGGCCGTACAAATGTCTATGTACTATGGACATCCTTTGAGCCAGAGTATGAGAAATACAATTGGGATTACTTGGACGTAGTAATGAGCTTTTTACAGAAAAACAATATGAAGACAACATTATTTTTTTCTGTTGTAAATGGTGACCAGTTTGGTCCATTTCCTGATTGGATGGGTAAACCAGGAATTGGTAAGACACTTGAATTGAGAACTATCAAGGCACTTGATACAATATTATCTAGATACGATAAAACTGAGACTTTGATTGATACTATTGTAATTGGTGGTGAAATTGATGGTCATTTTAGAAAAAATCCAGCACAAATCATTAATTATAAAGAATTTTTTGATAATGTCTCAGGCAATGTACAGGCAAAATTTCCTAATGTTAAGTTTGGTAATACAATTTCACTAAATACTGTTATAGATAGAGCAGAGGATGAATTTGTATCACAATTAATTATGGGTGATTTCGTTGGTTTTTCTTACAAACCAACAGATTTGCTTAATGAGATCAATCGTACACAAGAGGAGGCAAAAGCAGATCTAGATAAAATGCTTGAACTAGTTCCTAACAAAAAAATAGCCATGTTTGAAATTAGCTGGAGTACTTCAGATTTTGTTATGGGAAATGAAGAAGATCAGAAAAAATTCATCACTACTAGTCTTGAGTTTCTAAAAGAAAATCAAGAAAGATTTGAATTCTTTACTTGGTATAGGCTTTATGATAAAATAGAAGGTACTTGTACGTCAGAACTAGTCGAAGAGATTTCTGGTTCTAGTTTTACTAGTAATTCATTTGCTATTGAACGTCTTGACGAGTATTCCTGCAATTCTGGTTTGATTGATGTAAATAATAATTCAAAGCCAGGTTGGATTGAATTCCAAAAACAAATACAGGAATAATAATTACTAAATTACATGTTATCACTTATTTTAGCTGAATCATCTCTTGAATTAGTTCCAACGGAATTACAAAATCATCCATCTGTGTTAGCCCATAGTCAAAAAATAGAAAAGAACCCGGCAGAAATTTTACTAGATAATTCTTGGCATTTTGCTGCAATGAAAAATCTTGAAGATGAGATCAAAAGAGGAAGACCCGATTTAATTCACACAAGTCTATTATCAATCTGTGGAAGTCCACTATATTTAGAAAAAAAAATTTCTGTTTATATTCATACAATTAGTAATAGCGTAATTATACTAAGAAACCAAGTAAGAATACCAAAGTCATATCATAGATTTGCGGGACTGATGGAACAACTTTTTCAAGAAAAAGAAATTATCTCAGATGGTAATATATTATTGGAATTAAAAAATATGAATTTTGAGGATTTAATTAATTCGATTTCACCATCAGAGGTTGTTGGTCTTTCTACTAGTGGAAAGGATGATTCTTTTCAAAATACTGCAAAAAATCTAAAAAAAGATGCTTGCATTGTTGTTGGTGGATTTCAAAAAGGACATTTTTCTGATAGAATTAAAAACAAACTAGACAAAATTTTAAGTGTTAACAAGAAATCTTTAGAATTACATGTTGTAACAAGCAGAATTCTTTATGAGTATGAAAAAACCATTTTTATGTAACAGAAATTTTGCAACGTTATGCAGTCATAGTATAGCCTGGTTAGTATTCGGGGTTTCCAACCCTGTGACGCGGGTTCGAATCCCGCTGACTGCATTTTAGATCCATTTTTTAGTATTGAACCATATTTGCTATTATGAAATTATCAAAAAAACAAATTGCAATGGAGAGAATTCAGATATTAATTAAAAATGCAATTTCTAATTCCAGAAAAGACCATGATCTAGCACAAAAACAAGCTGCATTAGCAAAAAGAATAGGTACAAAATATCGAATCAAATTGCCATATGAAATAAGATTAAATTTCTGTAAAAAATGCAAGGAATTCATACCGCCTGGAGTTGGTTCAAAAATTAGACTTGGTAGAACAAATGTAAAATCAATAAGAATAACATGTTACTTTTGTGGGCATACCTATAGGAAAATTATTGCTCAATGATTTATAAGACGATTTACGACTGAAAAATTTCATGGCGAAAGTTTACGATATACCAGCAGATATGTTAATAAAAAAATTAACTGAGATCTTAAAGTCTGAAGATATTAATCCTCCAACATGGATATCATTTGTAAAAACTGGTGTTCATGCTGATAAACCACCACAGAAAGTAGATTGGTGGTATACTAGATGTGCTTCTATTTTACGCAAAATTTACTTGAATGGTCCTATTAGTATTGCAGACATGAGATCAATCTATGGTGGCGGTAAAGCGCGTGGATATGGAATTGCAAGTCATAGATATGCAGGTGGTGCTATTATTAGAAATGCGGTACATGGTCTTGAAAAATTAGGTTATGTTGAAAAAGTTGAGAAGAAAGGTAGAATTGTCACAAAACAGGGAATGAAGAAGCTTGATAATATATCCACTGAAATTTTAAAGGAATTAATTCAAACTACACCAAAACTAAAAATTTATTCTTAGTGTTTTAGATGAGTTACCCAAATTCTGAAGATAATGATTTAGCAGCTAAAGAAGCACATGCAATAGCTCAAAAAGATCAAATTTTACGTCAAGTACTTTCTCCAGAAGCACGTCTTAGATTAAACAATGTTAAAATGGTAAAACCCGAACTTGCGAATGCGGTTGAAAACTATTTAATCAATCTTGCAGCACAAGGTCAGGCTAGTGGACAGATTAGTGATGAACAACTTAAACAGATTCTAACATCTGCCCAGCAACCAAAAAGGGATTTTAAGATAAACCGAATCTGATCTCAAGAAAATATAATTAGGGGTAAACAGGTCAAATTTCATGAAAGCAGTTGTATACCGTGAATACGCACCTGATGACGATTATGCTAAAATTCTAAAAGTTGAGGATATTGATGACCCAAAACCAAAACAAGATGAGGTAATTTTTACAAATAAAGCATCTGCTCTTAACTATAATGATATCTGGGGAATGAGAGGTGTTCCAATTGCAATTCCTCTACCACATATTTCAGGATCTGATGTTGCAGGAGATGTTATTGCAGTAGGTGAGGATGTAACAAATTTCAAAGTAGGTGACAGAGTTGTTTCACATTCAAACTTAGCATGTAGAGTTTGTGAAATGTGTACATCTGGTAGAGAATTTGATTGTGCAAAAAGACAAGTTTGGGGTTTTCAAACTGGTCCAACTTGGGGAGCATACTGTGAACAAATTCACCTTCCTGAAGTTAATGTTTCAAAAATTCCTGAGGGAGTTTCTTATGAAGAAGCTGCAGCTGCATCAATGACAATTCTTACATCTTGGCATATGTTAGTTGGAAGAGCAAAAATCACTCCAGGACAAACTGTATTGATTATGGGTGGCGGTTCAGGAGTAGGAAGTTTCGGAATTCAAATTGCTAAATTGTATAATTGTAAAGTTATTGCAACAGCTAGTCCAGATAAACTAGAAAAATGTAAAGAATTGGGTGCAGATTATGCAGTTGATCACAGAAAGGATGATTGGCACAAAGAAGTAAGGGCAATTACGAAAGAAATTGCAAAATCAACTGGTGTCCAACCTGGTATTGATTTGACATTTGACCATATTGGCCAAACTCATTTCAACAAACAACTTACACTTCTCAAATATGGTGGAACTCTAGTTTCATGTGGAGCCACTACTGGTTATGACGCACAAATTGATCTAAGACACATATTCTTTAAAGGAATCAATGTCTTAGGCTCAACTCAAGGAACAAAAGCAGAGATGGAACAAGGATTATACTGGATGGGACAAGGAAAAATCAAAGCAGCTATTGATTCAATTTATTCTTTCGAGCAAGCAGCAGAGGCACATACAAAAATGCTCCAAGGAAAGTTCTTTGGCAAAATCTTAATGAAGCCTGAAGGCGCTTAATCATTAATGGCAAATCTATTCCGTAGTCTAATTTTTGTCCCCGGAAATAATCCAAGGTTTTTGGAAAAAGCAAAATCACTTTCAGCTGATATTGTCTGTTTTGATCTTGAGGATTCTGTGCCAGATAAAGAAAAGAAAAATGCTAGAACTCTGATCAAGAGCGCATTAAAGAAAAGAAATCAATATTCATCATCTGTTTTTGCGAGAACAAATTCACCAGATTCTAATAAAATCGAAGCGGATCTGAAGGAGATTATCCAAAAGGGAATAGATGGAATTGTCATTCCTAAGGTAAATTCCGCTAAAGAAATCAAAAAAATTGAAAAAACAATCTCATCTCTAGAGAAAAAACGAAAAATTAGAGGAATTCGTTTGATACCATCAATTGAATCTGCTCTTGGAATCATAAATTGTTATGAAATTGCTTCAGCAAGTAAGAGGATAGATGCTATAGTATTTGGAATATTTGATTTGCTAAATGATATTGGTATTGAATATACTAAAGGAAATCCACCTGGCGCAAAATATTCTAGGTATAAAGTTCCTGTTGCAGCAACTGCTGCAGGAGTGTATGCAATTGATGGTATATGGCAAGATATCAAAGATACTAGTGGTCTCAAGAAAGATTGTGAGGTAGGAAAAAGTTTAGGTTATGTTGGTAAAAGTGTAATTTATCCAGACCAAATTAGGACTGTGCATAAAATTTTTCATCCAAATAAGACAGAGATTTCGTGGGCAAAAAAAGTTTGTAATGTCTACAAGAAATCTACAAAGAAAGGCAAGGGAGCGGTTGTAGTTGATGGTAAAATGATTGATGAAGTTCATTACAAAAGGGCTAAAGCACTTCTAGAAATCTAATAGTGGATTTATAATTAAGTTATTATTTGTAGAAATTATATGTTTACAGGAATTATAGTGGGCACTGGAAAAATTACCAAAATTAATAAAAATACAAAAAATCGAAGTGCAATTCAGGTTACTATTAACTTGGGTAAAAATTCTAGTGGATTAAAAGTTGGTCAAAGTGTTGCAATTAATGGCGTATGCCTTAGTGCAACTAAAATTTCCAAAAGTAATTGTATTTTTGAAATGATTGATGAAACTACAAAGAAAACTGATCTTGGTAATCTAAAAGAGGGAAGTACAGTAAATGTAGAACGAAGCTTAAAGGTTGGAGATAGGTTGGAAGGTCACTTTGTTTTAGGTCACGTTGATGGTGTGGCAACAATTACAAAAATTGAGAGACGACCAAAAGAAGTTAAGATTTGGTTTAAAATCCCAAAAAAATTATCAAAATACGTTGTGAAAAAAGGTTCTATTGCACTTGATGGAATAAGTTTGACTGTAGTTGATGCAAAAAATGATGTCGCATCAGTATGTTTGATACCACATACTGTAAACGTAACAAATTTCAAATCAAGAAAAGTTGGTGACAAAGTTAACATTGAAACTGATATTCTTGGAAAATATATTCTAAATTAGCCGTGACTTATTACCAATTTTTTGGTAATTACCAATATTTTAGTAAGTTTTATAATATCTTTAAAACCATTTTTCATTATGACCTTTGATACTGCAATTGCTTCTCTAAAACAAGGTGAATTTGTTATGATTTATGATTCTGATGGAAGAGAAAATGAAATTGATATGATGGTTGCGGCCGAATTTATAACTCCTGAACATATTGCAAGGATGAGACAACATGCTGGAGGATTGATTTGTATGGCTATTGGTAATGAATTGACAAAAAAATTAGATCTAAAATACATGCATGATATTCTTTCAAATTCTAATGATCTAGATTTAGATTCTAAAAACATGATTATGGGAACCGCACCTTATGGCGATCATCCAACTTTTTCCTTATCAGTAAATCATAAGAGAACGTATACTGGTGTAACTGACAGTGATCGCGCATTAACCATTAAGGAAATTGCTAATCTATCCAGATCTGATAATCCTAAAAATCAGTTTATATCATCATTCAAAACTCCTGGTCATGTTCCACTATTACTTGCATCAGATGGACTTCTATCTTCTAGGAAAGGACATACTGAAATGTCAATTTACTTAACAAGACTGGCAAAATTACAGCCAGTATCAGCTATCTGTGAGATGATGGATGCAGAAACTTATGCAGCATTATCTGTTGAAAAAGCAAAAAAATATGCAAAAGAAAATGCAATTCCATTTATTAATGGAAAAGAGCTATACGAATTTGCTAAGGTGCATTAATCTTGAATATAGCAATCATAGTTTCAGAATTTAACAACAAAATAACATCACGAATGCATCAAGTTGCATTGGAAAAAGCTAAAGAACTTAAATTAAATGTAAAACATGAGTGTAAAGTTCCTGGCATATTTGATATGCCATTAATAATTGATATTTTATTACAAAAAAAGGATGTGGATGCAGTTGTTACATTAGGGGCAGTAATCAAGGGTAAAACTAAGCATGATGAAGTAATAGCAAATTCAACAGCAAATAGAATTTCTGAATTATCAATAAAATATCAAAAACCTGTATCATTGGGCATTTCTGGTCCTGGAATGGCTGAAAGACAGGCTTACGCTAGGATTCGACCTGTAGCAGAAAGGGCAGTAGAGGCAGTTTTATCGGTTAACACTGAATCAAAGAGGATAAAATAATGCTTCAACTCACAATTTTGAAAATCACAGGATATGGTCCATGGACATTAACCTTGGGGAGTGATAGAGAACACGAATTACAGATGCTTCAGGCATCTCTATACAAACAAGTTCAAGATCTATTTTCTCAGAGAAATTGTCTTGTTTTTGCAAATCGGGCTGATGAGTTTTTTGCAGTAACTAATGGAATTTCTCTTGCAGATCATATTGAAATCCAGAAGAAATTGGAATCGTCTTTTGATATCAAACTAACAATGTCAATTGGATATGGTGAAACACCATTTGATGCAAATATGAGTGCACATGATGGCAAAAAATCTGAAACTATACTTAATGCAGAACATAATATTTATGGATTCATAGATGGAAAATACGAATCTAAAGTTACAATAATGCATCTTGATGTTGATGATCTTTCCTCTAGGCGAAAAACTATGTCCCCGTATGAAATTTCTTCTGTAATGTTCAAGCTTTATGCAAGAATGTCAGAATATTTCTTAACAAAAAAATCACTCACATTTTTTATGGGTGGTGATAATTTTATGGTTGTTGCAAATTCTGGTTACAAAGAAGATGCAAAAGAATTCATCGATATTATAAAAAATGAATTTGATCTAATTCTAAACTGTGGAATTGGTACAGCTAAAACTGCAAGAAATGCTGTTAGTTTAGCTACAAAATCTTTAGACACAATTAGAGAAATTCGTGATTCAGGGAAAGAAAAACCAGAAATTTACGAACTTGTATGATATTAAAAAACATCAGCATACTTTATGGTTCTGATTTAAAGTTAGTTGAAAAAACAAATGTCGAAGTCTCTGGAAATAAATTCAAAAAGATTTCTTCAAAAATTACTTCATCAAAAAATGCAATTAATTGTGAAGATATACTCTTGATTCCTGGACTAATTAATTCACATACACACATTGGTGATTCTATTGCAAAAGATCTTGGTTTAAACAAAACTGTTGATTCAAAAATTAATCCAGTTTTTGGTATGAAACAAAAAATTCTCAGAGAAACTCCACCCAAAAAATTGATACAATTTATGAGAAAAACATCTCAATCTATGATAAAAAAAGGCATTACGTGTTTCGTGGATTTTAGAGAGGGGGGTTTAGAGGGGGTATTTTTGGCCAAAAAAGCCCTCAAAGGAATTCCTATACGCAGTATAATTCTAGGCAGAATTGAAAAATATCAATCGACAGACCAAATTAAGAAAAATCTATCAATATCAAATCACTATCAAAAGGAATTAGAATTTTTGCTAAAATATTGTGATGGTTTGGGGATTAGTGGTTCAAATGAAAATAGTGATTCTTCTCTAAAACAATTTTCTAAAACTAAAAAGTTACGTGCTATACATTGTGCAGAAACTAAGCAAAGCTTCTCAAAATCAAAATCAATTACAAAAAAAACAGAAGTACAAAGAGGTCTCTTACTAAACCCACATTTTCTTATACATATGACTTATGCAACAAAAAATGATTTGAAACTTGCATCTAAAAAAACAAAAGGAATTGTTGTTTGTCCTCGTGCAAACGCATCATTAGCAGAGGGAATTCCTGATGTAGAGCAGATGATGAAAATGAAATGTAATCTTGCAATTGGAACAGACAATGTCATGATAAATTCACCCGATTTATTTAGAGAGATGGATTTTTTATGGAAAGTAACTATGGGTATTAATAAAAAGCGTATTGATCCAAAAAAAATTCTAAAAATGGCTACTGTAAATGCGGGAAAATTACTTGATAAAAAAATTGGTTGCATAAAAGAGGGTTATCTTGCAGATGCAGTTTTCATAAAGAAGAAACATGTTGATTTAGATCCATTAGGAGACCCTTATGCGGCAATTGTACATAGGGCATCAGAAAAATCAATTAGTGCAGTTATGATTGGAGGTAAAATCGTTCATGGTAAGATCTAGACCGTACATTATACTTAGTGCAGCAATATCACTTGATGGAAAGATTGCAACACGATCTGGTAATTCTAATTTATCATCAAAAAACGACAAGAATAGAATTCACAAATTAAGAGGCAAAGTTGATGGGATTCTTGTTGGAAGAAAGACAGTATCAATAGACAATCCAGTATTGTCACTTCATAAAGTAAAAGGGAAGAATCCTATTCGTATAATTCTTGATTCACAAGGAATTTTAGCCTCAAATTCAAAAATATTGAAAACTTGTTCAAAAATACCTACAATTATAGCAGTTTCAAAAAGATGTACAAAAAAGAATCTAGTAAGATTAAGAAGATTTCCAATTGAGTTAGTCGTTTGTGGTGAAAATTCTATCAATATACAAAGACTGATGAAAATCTTGAAGAAGAAGAAAATCAATAAAATTCTCCTTGAGGGTGGTGGTATAACAAATTGGTCTTTCATAAAACAAAACCTAATTGATGAAGTAATTGTCACAGTAACGCCATTTTTGGTTGGCGGTGAAGATTCAAGAAGTTTGGTTGAGGGTTATGGTTTCTCAAAAATTGAAAGTGCAATGAAACTAAAACTAAGAAAAGTTTCTAGAATGAAAAATGAAATAGTATTATTTTATAAGATTTAATTTCTCGTATCCTGCTTTATTTCATCAATCTTTCTTGTAAATGAATTTTTTAATTTATCGTTATTTTTTAAATTTAATACTCCACCACACGAAGGGCATTTGAAGAAAAAATCAAGTGCATTTTCAAAAGGTATACGAGTACAATCATCATTACCACAATGATAAAACTCTGATTGGTTCTCATAGTCAAGTCGTTGTTGAAGTCTTTCTTTGATTTTTTGTTTTTGTACATCGATAAAATTTTCTACTTCATCTCTTCTTGAACGCCAACGATAAACAAACCAACCCTTTCTTTCATCTTTTACTCTAACCCCAGTAATTAGTGATTTACCAAAAAGATCGTATAGAACTTTTCTAACCATGTTTATTCTTAGTCCAGTTGAACTTGCAATTTCTTCATCTGTTGCATCTTGTGCCTTGAGTAGTGATCGTGCAACCTTTAGGTATTCATCTCCGCCAATCATTGATGAAATTTTGATAAAAGGATCTTCGTATTTATCAATCATGTTCCATCATTTTTCTAACTATTATTAAGCCCTTTTTTTGTGGACGGTTACATTTTTTCCATTTTTGCTTGGGACTATCTCTCGGTTAGGATTTTTAAATTTATTTTTAAATTGGTTACCATCTTGGAGTCTATCTAAAACAACTGCTAAAGCACTAATTTCAGAGTGAGGCTGATTTCCTACTGCTATATTATAGTCAGCATTTTCATAAATCTCACGTGGGACTTTCTCCGCACCAACAATAATCAAATAATCATCATTTTTGTTAATTTTTGATTCAATTTGGTTGATATTTTCTCCATACATGGTCAAGTGAATAATCTTAAAGTCCTGTTTTTTGGATTTTAATACGGCATTTGGTTTTTCAATAAACTCAACTTCAAAATCACCACCCCATGTTTCATTAATTTTCTTAAGTGTATCTTTAATGTCAGGATTAACTTCAGTCATGTATATTTTTGATGCACCAAATGCTCTTGAAACAAGTGCAACATGTGTAGTTACACGATCGTCTCTAACTAATCTTTGACCTATTCTTAGTACCTCAATTTTCAAATTGTTTTTACCCCATTTGATTTGGTTATTGTTGTATTCTCCATTGAAGATTTAATTAATTTTTTTAGTTCATTCAAATTTTTTCCAGTTTTTGCGGAAATTGCAATCCATCTTTTTGTATCATCTAATTCAATATATTCTGCCTTTTCTTTTATTTCATCCATATCAATTTCTTCGGCTTTGTTTAAAACAAAAATCATCTTGCTTTTATCAACAGCTAACTCCATTAATGTGGAAAAACAACTTTGGAATTTTTTTTCAAGCTGTGAAAAATCATCTTTAATATCAATAATAACTAAAATTATGTCAGTGTAAAGTAATTCTTCTAAAGTTGATTTGAATGCATCAATCATGTATGCAGGAAGTTTACTAATGAAACCAACAGTATCTGAAATTAGACATATTTCTTTTTCAATTTCAACTCTTCTTGTTGTAGTTGTCAGTGTTGTGAAAAGTTGTGGACTTTTTTCCTTTTCTTCTCCAGTTAGTGAATTAAACAATGTTGTTTTCCCTGCTGATGTATAACCAGCGAGTGAAATTGTTTTGAATCCAATTCTTTCTCTACCTTTTCTATGAAGTTCACGCTGTTTTCCAGCCTTTTTTAATTTTGATTTTGTAGTATTCATGCGATGCTTGATGTCGTTATAATATACGTCGACTTCAAATTGTCCAATTCCCATAAAGCCAGGTTGTTCACCCATTTTAGATAGTCTAACTTTTTCTTTTGCTCTTGACATTTCATATCTCAACTGTGCTAGTTTTACTTGTAATTTCGATTCGGCACTAGAGGCTCTACTCTCAAAAATTTCCAGTATTAACGACTCTCTATCTAAAACCTCCATTTTTAGTTCTGATGCTAGGTTGTAGTTTTGGCTTGGTTTTAGAATTTCATCAAATATTATAACATCCGGTTTTATCGTAGAAATCAGTTCTTTTATCTCATCAATTTTACTTGCAGTTATTCCAAATTTTGCCCTTTTCAGAAATTCTTGTTTAATGATATGTGCAACATTGTAATCTGCTGCAGTACAGAGTTCTTTTGCCTCAGAAAGCGAGTCCTGATCACGATAAGTTATGAGTATTGCTTGATTCATCTAGAATTTGTTTAATTTGCCTTTTTAATGACTTTTTCAATATTCATATTTACAACAATTTCACCAATATCGCTTGCATATTCAGCTATTCTCTTCACATTATCAGAAATTTTTCTAATTCGGAAGAATTCTTCATCACTCCGTAGTGATTTTGTTATAGCAGAGATCTTTGTTTCATAATCTACTATTTTTTCAGATTCCTGTATTGATTCTTCAGCTAAATTATAG
>CACLNC010000023.1 GCA_902608175.1 uncultured marine group I thaumarchaeote
GCATCAATTTTTGATGCAATTAGATCAGATGCCATTATCATCGAGCCGTTAGGACCAAGATCATATTGATTCATGATTGATGAGATATCAATAAAATCTCTAACATCGATATCAGGGCTATACGGTAAACTTTCAACGCCAGGGTCTAAGTTGAGTATAGCTGGAAATGCGCCACTTCTTACATAATATTCACTAATTTTTGAGGCCAGTAATGTCTTTCCAGCTCCTGCGGTGCCTGTTAAAAAAATTGCTTTCAATCTTTCGTCAACTACATTTTGATTCGCTTATATTTGAATTGATAAAACAATGAAAAATGAATTGGAGAATTGCAGTCATTCCAGTAACATTGATTCCAATCATAATAATAGCAATTCAATTTGATATTAAATTTCAAGATGTTTTAGCAATAGGTATTGTTCCATTTGTATTGGCGGTTCTCGCATTTATGGTAAAATTAGGTTTGCAAGGCATAAAGTTAGCATACATAGCTAGAAGTTTTCTTGGCCCATTTGATTCTATCATAAGATTATCTGCGATGAGAGTTGGTAGTGAATTTATCAAGTTTACAACTCCAATGTTTGTTGGTGCTGAATTTGCCGTCATATATTATATGACAAAAAAAGGAATTTCAACATCGAAGGCATCATGGGTTGCACTTCTCGATATAGTGACTGAGGTTTTTGCTGCTGGTGTATTATCAATTCTTGCTGGAATTATTGCATTACTTAATGGTGCATATGTGGTTGCTGCTATAGTTTTAGCAACAAGCGTGACTGTAACATCACTCTGGGTTGTATTATTTTTCCTTTCTTCAAAGCATACATTTCAACTACCAAAAGCACTTGTTATGTTAATCAGTAAGTTGGGAAAAGAACGTGGTGAAAAATATATCAAACAAACTAATGTGTATATCGAGGAAGTTTGTACAATGAGTAGAGAAAATCTACATTCTCCTAAATCAAGAAAAGTATTTGTTGTTGGTTTTCTTACATCATTAGTTTCTTGGATATTTTATGGAATATCATTTTTAATAATTGCAAACAGTGTTGGATTTGCTGTGGAATTTTTTGAGTCAGTAATGGCAGTAATGGGTGCAAATGCTATTGCAAACTTACCTATCACTGTAGGTGGCTCCGGACTAGCTGAATTTGGTATAGTTGCATATCTAAACAATTTAGATCCATTCAATTTGGTAATACCAGAAGAAGGTTTAGAATGGAATGCTGTAATAGGGTGGAGAATTGCAACATATTATATCCCAATAGCAGTTACATGGATTCTTCTGGTGAAACTAGCATTAAGTAAATTTACTAAACCTAATGCTAAATAGAAAACACTTTATTTTTCTTAAAATCTTCTGAATGCATGAATTTCAATAATAAAATAGTCGTAATTACTGGTGCATCTAGTGGTATTGGGGAGGAATCAGCAATTAGATTTGCAAAAAAAGGGGCAAAAGTAGTTCTTGTTGCAAGAAGAAAAGAAAAACTTCTACATGTGGAGAAAAAAATTTTAGAGTTTACAAAAGACACTCTAGTCTGTCAATGCGATGTATCAAACAAAGATCAAGTAAAAAAGATGTCAGAAAAAGTGCTGGAAAATTTTGGACGAATTGATGTCTTAGTAAATAATGCTGGTTTTGTAATTTATGGTAAGGTAAATGAACTAAGTATTGAGGAGATTGAATCACAAATGGAAACAAATTACTTTGGAATGATTTATTCCACTAAGAATTTCTTGCCTCAAATGCTTGAACAAAAATCTGGTCATATTGTTAATGTGGCATCAGTTGGTGCAAGTTTTAGCATACCAGGAGTTGCATCATATTGCGCAACAAAATTTGCGATGCTTGGATTTTCTGAAGGACTAAAACACGAACTTCACGGTACAGGTGTTGATCTTACCGTAGTTAGCCCAATAATGGTTAGGACAGATCTATTTGATCATCCTTCCTTTGAAAACTTCACAAAAAATGCAACTGGTATTTCATTAAGCTCAGAAACTGTTGCAAAAGCAGTTGTTAAAGCAGCAAATTCTCCAAGATTAGAAATTGTGGTGCCATCTGTTGTTAGAGCTGGTATTTGGGCTAAGCACACATTTCCGTTCTTGATTAATCCAATTATTGGTAGTGCATTTAGAAAACAATTGGAAAAAAGAGGCTCTAAAGAATGATTTTATTCACTTTCTGAATTTTCTTCTATTACTTTCATTTCTTTCAATTCATATTGAATGATTTCATTGAGCGTAATTCCTTGTTCTTTCAAATATTCAACAGTTTTTTTGCTTAATGGAGCTTTTAATTCATCAAGTTTGAATTCACAAACTACACCTTTTTCCAAGTCATTAAGTTTAATTTTTTTTGAAAATGATAATCCTTCTAGAATTGTTGTTCCAGAAATTGGTTCGTATGTTTGAATATCAACTTTATTGTCTTTCTCGTTAATATCTAAAACATATCCAGATGCTGCAAGTTCAGTTGCCTTTCCAAATTTAGGCGAATCTAATTCTTTTTTGATGTCTTCTGGTATCTCATCCTTCTTTTTTGCCATTATTTATCAAAATCACATTTGTTTTTCTTTTTTGCTTTTTGTCCACCAATCTAGATAATTGTCTTTTCTATCTCTGTCTGTTTCAACCCTTTTTGTTAATTTATAACGAATATCACTAATCTGTTCTCTCGTTGCGTATAATCCACATTTTTTACACATAAAGTGTTTTGTGGATGGATCGATTTTCATTGGGATATCAAGTTCTTCCTCAATGTCTCTAAATGTTGGCGCCTTTAATTCATATTCTCTATCTTCTGATTCTGCTTGTTTTAGATCCTCGTCATATTGTTTTTTTCTTTTTTCCCATTCTCTTCCAATACATTCAGGGCAACTAGGCAATATTCCAACCGAAGTTTTTTAGCATAAGAGTGTTACCACATGATTTTGAATAGAAAACAATTACACTGATGCGCGGATTATATCTTCATCCCTTTCGGTCAGTTCGCCCATCGAACTACCGCGCATCAGATAGATCGGTAAAACTGTACGAATAATTAATTTTTTCCTTCTAAAATTTCAGAAACGATATTAGTAGTGTTCTCAGCACCATTTCCATCAAAATTCTTAGAAAACTCTTTAGTGGATTCTTCAAATTTACTATAATTTTCTTTAATGTTTTGAATAGCATTAATGGTCTGTTTTCTATTTTTTGCCATTATTCCTAATTTTTTTTCTTGTGCCCATTGGATCTGATTAGTATGTTCATCATAAATTGGAATTCCTATGATTGGCTTTGCATATTTTCCTAAAATTTCGCCCATTACGGTATGTGAGCCATTTATCACGCTATATTTGCATGAATTCAGCACCATATCTTTTTCTTGTTCAGAAAGAAATCCTTTATCTATCTGAATCCAATCAATCTTTTTTTCTAATGCCTCAGATATAGTATATTTTTCACCATATTTGTCTAGGACACGATCTATTGTTGAATCGTTTCTTGCATGTGAAATAACTCGTTTTTCATTTTTCATTTCTGGTTCGCGGAAGGCATCTTCATATCTTTCTCCAGTTCCATCATTTGTTGACATGTTTCCAGTACGCATCCAATATCCAAAATTAGAGTTTTGAATTAACAATTCTAATTCTGTTTGTTCTTTTCTCTCAATTTTTTTATTATTTGAAAAATGACCTACATAGGTAACTTTTTCCTTCAGTTCGTCTGGGAAATTTAGATTATATTCACATATTGTATATGGTGGTGGGGAATCTGCCACTATAATCTTTGATGCTTTTGCAATTTGCTTTGAAACAAAAACTAATGATGGATAAAAATAAAATCTTGATTTCCATAACTTTGGTAGGAATTGGTTAGTGACAAAAATACTCGTGATTCCTCTATTATTTGCTAAAACATTAGAACCCATATCTCCATCATTAATTACTAAATCAAATTTTTCCTGATCATACATTTTTCTCTCCTCTTTGAGATAACTTGAAATTTGTGAGACCAATGGTTGGTTTTTTGAAACGGGAACAAGTACATTCAACATTGACAAGCCAACACTTGGCCCAAATTTTCCATCAATTGGTGTTGGCATTAAAACTTCATGAATTTTATCTTTCTGAGAGGGAAATTTTTTTAATAATCTTTCATAAATTTCTCCCTTGCTAAAATAGTGAGTTTCTAATTCATTGCCTAATTTTTCTTGAAGGATGTCGTTTAATCGCATCATTCTTGAGTAATGGCCATTTCCCCACGGATAGATAAATTCGCCTATTTTTTTCATGTTATAAAATAAAATGACCCGTTTAAATTTTCAGTGATCAATCTTTAGTGAATCTAGTATATCATGAACATTATTTGGACCTAATTTTACTTGTATACGTTTTCTAGTTTTGAGGCTAGTGTTAACAGATTGTATTAATTTCTGATTTTTAACCTGCTGAAAATTAAGTTTATTTTTCGTTAGCTGATCAATTTTAGCTAAGTGTTTTTCAAGCCCAATCTCTTTAGCATTATCCATAATGCTATCATCTAAGCCAGAGAGTGGAATATATGGTATTAACCCATCATTGAAAACATTCTTTGTAAGATATTCGATAAATGATGATGGATGTATCAATGGTGATATTGGAAGAGAAACTATGTTAATTTTCTTTGAAGCAGCAATATGCATTAGAATTTGAGATATAATTTCAATTGTAGTAAGAAGTTTTTGTTTGTTTGTTTTAGGTATAGATATACGGTAAAACTCAATTTCTACTTTGGTCTGAAGTGTTCTAGGTATAATATGATTCAAAATTTTTACTAAATTTCTGAGTTCTGTTTGCTTCTGATAACAAATAATTATTTTCACCTCAAATCCCTGTTTGATACATTCAAGACATGAAATTGCAGAAAACTCATCAAATATACAACATATTGTTTTTTGATTTTGTGAATTATTTGGTACACCGCCAAGACCATTATCCAAGAAAATAGATACGTATCCATTTGATTTTGTAAGACACGTGTAAAGCAGTTTATCATATTTAGTTTTTGTACCTGGTTTTGTGTTGAGCTTGATTGTTTTTTGTATTAATTTTGATGTTGCAGAAATTTCAACATCTTTAGGTAGATAACCAGTTGATACACCCTCAACATTAACGTAAAACTTTTCTCCTTTAAGTAAAAGTCTACTACCAACAGTAGTAATTTCAGAAATTATTGTATTGAATTCATTTTTTATTTTGTTGGCTATGATAATTTTTTCTATTCCAAAAAGTAAATTAATTGCACTAGATGCAAAAACAGGATCACTTGCCTTAACAACAATCACTGAACCGTCTTTTATAACACTTTGAAATTTTAGATTATGAATTTTTAGTATTTTTTTAATGTTTGATGTTAATTCACTAATTTTATTTTTTGTAAACATTGATGGAAAAACTACTATGCATGTATTATCATTCATTTAGTTTTTTTATGTATTGGGAGTTTATATTTTACAATATTTCTTAACTATAGCCAACTCTCGTATCATTATAATACCTCAGAGTTTAATCATTATCATGGGAAAATTTACGCAAGATGAGCTAAATGAGATTAATAACACTCTCAATACTCCCGAAGAATGTCTTCAGTGGGCATTTGATAATCTTCACCCAAAACTTGCAAAAGCATCTAGTTTTGGTGCAGAGGATGCAGTAATTATAGATATGATGTTTAAGATAAATTCTGAATCCAGATTATTTACATTAGATACCGGTAGATTGCCACAAGAAACCTATAACACAATGGATGAAATAAGAAAACGTTACAATACAAAAATTGAAATTTTATTTCCTGAAGCAAAGGAAGTCGAGGAGATGGTTAATGCAAAAGGAATAAACTTGTTTTATGATAGTGTTGAGAATCGAGAACTTTGCTGTGCTATTAGAAAAGTGCACCCAATGAACAAGATGTTGAAAACACTTGATGGTTGGATAACTGGTCTTAGAAAAGATCAAAATCAAAATAGATCAGATGCAAAAATGCTTGAAGTTGATGAACTGCATGATCAGATTGTTAAAGTGAATCCGCTAATCAACTGGACATATGAGCAAACATGGGAATATGTCAAGAAAAATAATTGCCCATATAACAAACTCTTAGATGAAGGATACCCAAGCATTGGGTGTGAACCATGCACACGACCTATCAAAATTGGTGAAGATATTAGAGCAGGCAGATGGTGGTGGGAAAACAATTCTGATAAAGAATGTGGGCTACATGTCGATCATAACAAGTAAATACCAATCAAAATTTTTTTAAAACATGATTAATGCACATGGTGGAAAACTTGTCAGTAGGCATATCGAGAAGGAGGGCCTTTCACAAGAAGGATTATTTTCGATATCTATTACAAACGATCTTGCAAATGATGTTGAAAACATTGCAGATGGAATTTTTAGCCCATTAGAAGGCTTTCTTAATCAACAAGATTTTGAGTCAGTTGTTTCAAGAGGCAGACTAACAAATGATGTAGCATGGACAATTCCAATTGTTTTAGATGTTGATGAAGATACTAGCAAAAAAATTAAAGATGCTGGTGATGTTTTACTCAAAAATCCAGAAGGTACTGGGGTTGCAATTTTGCACGTAGAAGATGTATTTTCTTTTGACAAGTCAAAAATGAATGATGGTGTATATGGAACAAATGATACTAGCCATCCTGGAGTTACAAAAACTAACTCCATGAAGGATTTCTTAGTAGGTGGGAAAATTGATTACATTCAGAGACCAAACGCATCTGAAATTAGAAATCATAGATTAACACCAACTCAGACACGTGAATATTTTGAAACCACTGGTTGGAAGACAATTGTAGCATTTCAAACAAGAAATCCACCACATGTTGCACATGAGATGTTGCAAAAAACTGCTATCACCACACGTGATGGTGTGTTTGTAAATCCATTAATTGGAAAGAAAAAATCTGGTGACTTTAAGGATGAAGTAATTGTCAAAGCATATGAAACTATGATTTCAAATTATTATCCAGAAAATAGATGTAAGCTTGCTACATTACACACAGAGATGAGATATGCTGGACCAAAGGAAGCAATACATCATGCAATTATGCGTCAGAACTATGGTTGTACCCACATCATTATCGGGCGTGATCATGCTGGTGTAGGAAAGTTTTATGATCCATTTGCAGCTCACAAAATATTTGATGACTATCCAGAACTTGATATTACACCAATCTTCTTTCCAGCATTCTTCTACTGTAAAAAATGTCTTACATTTACAAACCCAAAAGTTTGTCCACATGATGCTGATTCGAGAGAACAGATTAGTGGAACAATGCTAAGAGAGATGCTACAAAAAGGACAATCACCATCTGAATTTATCTTAAGACCGGAAGTTGCTAAAGTTATCATAGATTTTGATAAACCATTTGTTGATTAGATTTTTCATATGATTTTAAAACTCGCACTCATATTTTTTTCATTAGGAATTATTCCAGCTTTTGCGCAGGAATCATCCAATCCAACATTAGCAATGGATGCCATTAGTATACCTAATGCTGATTTTAATGTAGTTTCACGCGATGCCAAAATTATCCCATTAAATGAGATTCATTCAGTTAGTTGGCAAGTAACTATCCACAATGACTTGGTATATGCAAATCCTAATGGAAATGCAGTTGTACGATTTTATGATAGTAACGTAGATGGAAAATTTTTTGAAATTGGCATGGGGAGTCAACCTAACAACAAATATTGGGTTGCAGTAAATATTCCAGATGATCCTGGTTATGTTGTAATGACTAGTTATCAAGAGCGGGGTTGGGTTCCTGAAGGTGGTCCATCTATCATTGCATATACAGATAGAGCAGGGCTAACTGTGAATAATGGACAAAGAATTGTTCTCTCAAATCTTGATGTTGAGACGTTTGCACTCAAATCATATTCAGTTTGGGGTCTGGAAGGCTCACAAGATCCACCAGCAATACACTCTGGTGTATACGTAATGGATATAATGTCTGGTAATCCAACTGATAATCCGTTACTTTTCTATCCGTATGTACTTGCTGCAGGAATGGCTGGATTAATTGCAATCTTGCTTGTAACTAAGAAGCGCTCTTCTTAGTTTTATAATATTTACAGGAATTTTTAATTTGACAGACTTCACACATTGGTGAAATTGGTTTACAAATGTTTTGACCATATTTTACAAATGTTTCGTTAATATCAAGCCAAAGCTTTTTAGGAATTATTTTCATTAATTCAAATTCAGTATCCTCTGGGTTTTTTGTTTGAACTAAACCTATTCTATTTGAAATTCTGTGCACATGAATATCAACAGGTATAGCAGGTTTTTCATAAGCATAAACAAGAACACAGTTAGCAGTTTTTCTTCCAACACCAGGCAACGCTACTAATTTCTCTAGATCATCCGGAACTTTACCTTTGTATTTAGAATCAATTATCTTTGCTACTTCAATTATTCTTTTTGCTTTTACATGATAGAATCCAATCGATTTGATAATTTTTTCAACATCTTTTACTTTTGCATTTGCAAGTTGCCTAGAATTTTTGTAAACTTTGAATAAATCTTTTACAATTCTACTAGTTGCTTCATCTTTTGCTCTAGCTGATAATATAGTACCAATTAGAATACTAAATGGACCACGATTTTCTGCGTCATGAAGATCTTGTAATGCAGTAATTCTCGCTGACTTGACTGAATTCATTGTCTTTACCATCCCTGTTAGAATTCTTTTCATACTTGGATTTGCAGTACAAGTCTTATATCTGTAAAACCGATGATTTGTATGGAACTAACAAAGGAAGAACAAGCCGCATTAAATGGAGAAATGGGCGAATCCTTGAAAACTGCATATAGAATCTTGGTTGCAACAGGTGAAGCAACAAATGCAGAAAAACTTGTTCCTATACAGTGGGCTCATCTTTCAGGCGTAAATTATAACACAATTGGTGACTCTGGAGAGGAATTCCTTTCAATGCTTAGTAAGGATGCAAAAGTCAAGGTCAAAACAACGCTGAATCCTATGGGTTTTGATATTGATAATGTATCAAAATATAATCTTGATCAAAACTTTATTGAAAAACAACAAAGCATTAGAGATTCATACATTAGAATGGGTGTAGAACCAACTTTTTCTTGCACGCCATATGAAATCTACGACTTGCCTGAAAAAAACACTCAGGTTTCTTTTGCAGAAAGTAATGCTGCAATTTATGCAAACTCTCTTGGTAATTTAAAAACAAATAAGGAAAGCGCATTCTCTGCATTAGCAAGTGCACTAACAGGTAAAAGTCCATATTCTGATCTAAGGAAAGAAAATACCGAATCATCTACAACAATTAGAATGATGTTAGAAAATCCAAATGAAATGGATTTTGGCTTATTAGGTTTTTTTGCTGGAAAAGTTGCTGATACTTCAGTTAGTATTTCTGGTGTAGCAAAACCTGATAAGCGAAGCTGTAAATCGCTTTGTGCGGGAATGGGTACTTCTGGTACATGTGCAAAATTTGACTTTGTTGGTGAGGAGGATAATGACTCAGAAAAAGTTGATTTTGGTAAAGAAGAAATGAATAATATCTTTGATGAGCTTAACACTACTGAATCGGGGGATGTAATTACACTTGGCAGTCCTCAATTGGGTCTTGATGAACTTTCTGATCTTTCTTCAATGTTGAAAGGTAGAGCATTTACAAAGAACTGTATGATTTTTTGTCCAAGGGCAATACAAAATCAAGCAAGAAAACTTGGATATACAAATGAGATAGAGAAAGCGGGGGGAGAAATTCTTTCTGATTGTTGTACGTGTTTGACACCACTGATCAATAAAGATGAGACTGATGCAGTCACAACAAACAGTGTAAAGGCAGCATATTACTTGAAAAATTCTACAGGGGTTGATGTGAACCTAAAATCACTCTCAAAAATAGTAGAGGAAGATACAAAATGAAAAAAATTATAGTTAAAGGCAAAGCAAAAGGTGTCATTCTAAAATCAAAAAACCCAATCAATTTCCTTGGTTCAGTTGACAAAAAATCAGGAGTAATTCATAATGAAAAATATGATATCTTTAACAAATCTATCAAGGACTCCGTCTTTGTTTTTCCTCATGGAGTTGGAAGTAGTGTCGGTGCATATACAATATTTTCCTTAAAATCAAATAATACTGCACCAGTTGCAATGATCTGTCAAAAAGCGGATCTTACTGTTGCATCTGGATGTGCATTAGCAAATATTCCAATGATTATTGTTTCAAATGATGAATTTGATTCTATTGAGGATGGAAAAGAAATTCAAATTGATACAGAATCAGAAAATATTCTAAACTAACTATATTATCCAGCTTCAGTTATTTTGCTTGAACCACTTGGTAACACTCGAACAAAATCATCAATATTAAACAACTTTCCCATCTCTTCATTGATACTTGAAAATTTGTTTTTAATCTTTTTTGCAACATCAGCCATTTCTGTACCAGCTGGTTCAATTATTACATAACAAACACAGCTTTTCTTTATTATCTCCGGCGGCCCACATGTTAACAGATATACTTCATCTTTCTGTAAAATTCCAATTGCAAGTTTTAATGATGTAACTTTGAAAAAATTTCTTTGTCCTTCAATCATGAATGATCCTTTTCCCATTGTTTGGCCTGTTGGTGCTGCTTTTTTTACTTGGTCTGGGTTTACCCAGTAGGCGTTTATTCCGTATATCTCTTCTTTCCATGCTCTACTAAAACATGCAGTAGCATGTGCAACTTCTTTCAAACTAAGTGGTGTTGCAGCATTTTGTTCATCTTTTAAAATGAAAAAAGGAGAGCCATTAATTTCAGCATGAAAAATTTTATCATTTTTCTCTACATGCTTCCTAATTACTGCAGAATTTGATGATGAATCTCTTCCTCCAATAGCCAAAATCCCATCAGAAGTGAAAAACCATCGATATCGTTCAAACCAAGTTTTCTTTCGTACCTGCTGAAAACCAATAGATCCTTTTGAGACTTGTGATTTGTGTATAGCTTTTTCCAGATCTTTCTCTGTTCTTTTGATTAGTCTCTCAATTGAGGCTATTGCACCTTTTTGTTTTTTTGATTCATCAAATATTACTGAAGCAATTGTTTGAATT
>CACLNC010000024.1 GCA_902608175.1 uncultured marine group I thaumarchaeote
AAAAGAGTCAGATCATGAAAAACAGCAAAATATCTTAAAATCAATTAATTCACTAGTTGAAATTTTAGAAAAAATGAAGAAATAAGACAAAGTTTTTATTCCAAAATTTTAACCTGAGAAATGTATTGGCTGATAATAAAAAGAAAAAAAGTGCACCATTACCTGCATCAAGTGCTGGTCTTCTTAGATTCTTTGAGGATGAAACAAAGGGGATTAAAATTGATCCAAGAATTATCATTTCAATTCCGATTAGTCTAATATTAGTTTCATGGGCTATTGAAATATTTTTTGCAAAGTGAAGTAATTGGAAGAACAAGACCACATTAGTAATATTCATAACCGTTATTCACTTACATTACTAAGTCCATCATCATTCTTTCTCTCTTTCTTCCTTTCACTAACCATAGCGTCGTTACTTTTTGTACTCATAGAATTTAATTATCTATTTACAGAAGAAATTTTATTTAGACTTCCTGCACTAATTGGTGTTATAATAGGAACACAGTTTATTGACAGATTGATAATCAAGAAAAAAGAATATTCTAAAGTATTGCATATGTCATTCTTTGGAAATGCAATATGGCTTTTGACTGCATTTGTTGGGTTTTCTTCATTTATTGTGTTTGGAAAGGATGTGTTGGATCCTTTTTACATCACACTTGGAATGTGTATATTTGCTTGTTTTAGGATTGGAATTCTAACTACAACTCTTGGGGTGCATATAGGTAAAGCGTGGGCAATGTGCTTTTTACAACCACTTGCCATGTTCTTCATTCTTGTTCCATTTTCAATGTGGACAGAATTATTGTTTGACCCAGTTTTATTATTGTATGGTGGTTTGTTTATGGCTACCTCAACCATTTGGTCACTTTGGACAGATAGAGCTGGACGTCCTTGGGTTCAAAGTACACACAAACTTTTACAAGCGTATCTCTCAGCAATGTCTACAAAAGATCCAACAGAAATGGAAACAATAATTGAACCAAGCTCTAAAAAATCTTCTGTAACAACATCACAAATTAAGTTTCAAACTGAATCAAACCAAAATCAATTCAGAATGATCTTACCTGAAATCCATCCTGGGCCATTTCATCCTGTTGGTGGTAGTAATATTCCATATTTGATTTACAAGAATATGGATTCATCTGCAATGGTAATGCACAGTGTATCAAATCATGCATTGAACCTTCCAAATCAGGAAGAGGTTCAGACATATCTAGAATCATTATCTAAGAGTTCTGTAACATTTTCAGGTGCTAAATGTACGGAACCTGTAATAGTTCAGATCAATAAAGCACGCTGTGCTGGGATTTTATTTGAAAAAACTGCTGTATTGTTTCTTTCACTATCTCCACATGGAATGGAGGATATCCCAATTTCTATAAGAACAGAAATTGAGCAGTTTGCAAAAAATAGAAATTTTGAGAGAATCATGGTTGTTGATTGTCATAATGCAATGGGTGGGGAGATTAACAAGGATGATAGTGTTGATATGCTTACAGCTGCAAAATCTACTCTTGATTCATTGAAAACAAAGGAATCACATAGTATGAAATTTGGTTATGCAAATTCACTTGGAATGGAAATTGATAGTGCAGATATTGCTAAAGGTGGAATAAGTATACTGTGCCTTGAATTAGATTCAAAAAAATATTACCTTGGATGGGCGGACGCAAATAATATGGAGAATGGTGTAAGAGAACAAATTGTAGAGCATTTTTCAAACAACGGTTATGAACTAATTGAGCTTTGTACATCAGATACACACTTTACATCATCTGGTGTAAGAAACAAAAATGGATACTTTCAGTTAGGAATTGTAACAAAGCCTGAAACCATTGCAAATTGGTATCTTCATTTGGCTAAACAGGCTGAAAAAAATGTCCAGTCTGGTAAGTTTGAGATACTAGAAAATCAAAGTGAAGTAAAAGTGATGGGTCCATCAATTTTTGAATCATTTTCAAGATGTTTAGATAATGCTCTAAGAATCACCAAAGGGGTTTTGATTGGTGGTCTTGTATTATTTATCACAACTATTTTTCTATAGTATTCACTTTATCTAAATTTCCATAGAACTCATCAATAAAGGAGGAAAGCTGCTGAACTGGAACTATTGGGACTCTATTGATGAAATTTATCTGTTCATGATATAACGTTACAATGACTGGAACAGCAATCGCTTCATTTGTTTTTGAAACATAGTGTTTTACACGTTTAATTTGCTTCTCAACAATTGTATTAAGAGAAGATTGTGAGAGTTTCTTCCAATGTTTACAATCAATCAGCATTGCAATACCATGATTAATCCCAACAACATCTATTTCCATTCTAGGCTTTGTGAGAATCATATTTTTCATAGTCGCAAATCCCTTTTCCTCTAAAATTTGGGCAACAAGACCCTCAAAATCTTTCCAATCAAGGTGCTCTGATACTTGTTCAATCTGCTCGCCATTTTCAATTATAAGAAATGCCGCCTTTATTTTGTCACCCAACTCAAAATATACCGTGTCACCATCAAATTTCCCAATATCATTTTTTATAAAAACATCAAGTATCTTTTTTGCAGTTTTATTGTTTGTATCAGTAACTATTGCAAAATCTTGAATAGATACACCATCTGGGATTATTGCATCCATGCCTTTGATTAACTCCCTAACATGCATTAACTTGTATTAATTCTAAATATAATATTAAGGCTAAAATGAAACAATGTTTGAGTATGTGTAATAGAATGATCAAGTTTAAAATTTTACTAATTAGTAGTTTGGTTATTTTTGGATTCACAAATGTCTTTGCCGAAAAGGGAACTTTTGTTGATGAAATAATGTTCATTCAATATCTTGATGAGAACACTGCACTAGAGGAAGTTCGAAATGGTAACTTGGATCTTTATTTTTTCCGTGTCTCATCTGATAGATTAAGTGATTCCAATTCACGTCAAGGGCTTCAAGTGTTTGAATCTACAGGTGGATACTATAGTATTCTTGCAAATCCAGCTGTCTCTGAAAAATTTAATCCATTTTCAATAAAAGAAATTAGATTTGCATTAAATTATCTTGTTGATAGAAATTTGATTGTTAATGAACTGATTGGTGGGTTTGGCACTCCAATGATTTCAAACTATGGAACATTTTCAGCAGACTACCTTTCAATAATTGATGAAATAGAGTCTTACAACTTTGTTTACAATCCTACATTAGCAAATCAAATAATCACAGAGAAACTAGAAGAAAACGGAGCAAAAAAAATTGATGGTGTTTGGAATATTGACGAGAAACAAATTGAAATTACCTTTTTTATTAGAAGTGATGATCCTGTAAGAAAAGCAATTGGTGAAATCCTAGCATCAGATCTTGAGAATATTGGATTCAAAGTGAAGAAAGATTATGGTGATTTGAATAAAGCGTTTGTAGTTGTTTATGGTTCGAATCCAGCTGATCAAAAATGGAATCTTTACACAGAGGGTTGGGGCAGTTCTGGGTTCTCAAAATATGACTCTGTTGGGCTTGCACAGATGTATTCACCATGGTTTTCTAACATGCCAGGAAACAACAATCCAGCAAATTGGAACTACAAAAATGACTATATTGATTCTTTAACACAAAAAATCTATTCAAGTGAGTTTTCATCCGCAGAAGAAAGAGCATCATTAATTGAGGAAGCCACTAAAGAAGGTGTAAACGAATCTGTGAGAATTTTTCTTGCAAGTAAGATTGATCAGTATGTTGCAAACAATAGTGTTGATGGAATAATTAATGCATTGGGTGCTGGTGTTCCAACAAGATTCACTCCAATCAATGCAATGACAGATACAGGTTCACTAATTATTGGTGTAAAACAAATCTATCAGGGTTCTTGGAATCCAGTTGGTGGATTTAGTGACACATACAGTAACCAAATTTGGCTGAATCTTTATGATCCTGGTGTATTTGCACATCCTTTTACTGGTAAAGTTATGCCAGTCAGAAGTGATTGGCAGTTAGAAAATTCTGGAAAGGATGGAAAAGTTGTTGTCCCAGATGATGCAATTACTTGGGATGTTGAAAGTCAAACTTGGAGAAATGTTGGTGATAACATCACTGCAACGAGTAAGGTTACATTTGATCTAAATCTTGGTGATTGGCATCACTCCGAAAAGATGGACATGAATGATATATTGTATTCAACCTATTTTCTTCTAGAATGGGGTTCTGAGAAAACTAATTCTGACAAGACGTATGATTCATCATACTCTCCACAGGCTACACAGAATGCAAAGACCTTGGTTGGAATAAAACCAATTGATAATAATACAATAGAAGTTTATGTTGATTATTGGCACTTTGATGAGGCAGAAATTGCATCATGGGCAAGTGCATGGAGTAGCATGCCATGGGAATTATTATCGGCAATGGAAAATGCAGTTATTGATGGGAAAATGTCATTTTCTCGTTCAGACGCAGCAAGTAAAAATGTCAACTGGTTGTCACTAATTGTTCCACATGACGCAAGAGTAATCCAGGAATATCTCAAAGAGTTCAAGGATACAAACTACATACCGGCGCCATTACAAAACTCTCAAAATGTCTGGAATTATTTTGAATCTAGATACGATTCATCAATATCATGGATTGAACAAAATAATCACGCTGTGATTAGTAATGGTCCATTTTATCTTGATAGGTATTCACCAGATTCACGTACAATAGTGATAAGATCATTTGACATTGGTTATCCATTAGAGCCTGGTAAATGGAAAGAGTTTGAGGATGTAAAATATCCAAAAATTACAGGTGTTGACGTATCAGGAATCGTTAATTTAGAAAAGTCACTCGTAATACCAATAAGCACTAAAGATTCTACAAAGGTTTACTATTTTGTTTCAAATTCAAAGTTAGAGACAGTTACATCAGGAATTCTTACAGTCATAGATGATACAGTAGTAATCTCTCTTTCAGAGAAAGACATGCAATTTCTTTCCTCTGGATCAAATACACTCAAAGTATTTGCTTCATCTGATCAAGTCCTGCGACCAGACATGTATAGAACAAGCTTCATTGCAACAACAGGAGAATCGGGGTTACCAACAGTGTCAACAACCACAATTGAATCAGTCTCTGAAGAAAACCCATACTTTGGAATAATTTCTATTATAATTGGGGCAATAATTGTAGGTGTAATAGTTTCTGCTCGAAAACGAAGAAAACAACTAAAAAAATAAAGTGGGAAGAATCGCTAGTGAAGTAGATACTTCCAATATTAGATTGAATGTATTTGGTAGACGACGATCAAGCCTCACTAACGCCCAATATCATTCAATTTTGAAATAAATAAAACCAACTAAGATTTTATTTTCTTAGTACATATTTTTAGAACGAGAAATTCTATGATTGTCTTAAATCTCATCAGTTGGTGTTAGTGTTGCTTGGGGTTGTTTATTACCTAATAATGACAGTAATGGCATGGCATCCCACTGATACATATACGTGGATAGAAATGAATCGGTTGCATTTTTGTATTTGCTAAGAAAATCATCAGCCTCATTCTTACTTGCTTCTATTATTGACATTGCAGACCTGTTATCATCAAATGATCCACTCCAAATCATTTTACCTGACAATTGCCATTCATCAAGAATCAAAGCAAGTGCAGGTGTAGATTGTTCAACATCTTCTGGTTTTACATCTTCTTTGAATGCACTAACAAGTACGTATGGTTTTTTCCCATCATCAAACATCATTCTAGGTTTTTATCTAATTATTAAAATTCTGTGTATTTTACATAATGTTATTCCACTTTCTCATTCTCAAGAATTAGAATAAGAACATGAAATGATAATTTAGTTTATTAGCTGTTGCTAATTGCAATTACTCATGTCTTCAGGAACAATAATTGGTGCAGCAATTGGTGCACTTGTTGTTGGTATTGCAATTGGTTTTTTCATTCCAACAGATGATGGAGTGCAGGAAATTAGTCAGATTACACTGCAACAGGAACAAGTAGGATATGATATTGAAAAATTAACAATTGGTTTTATTCCATCTGAAAAAGCTGATGTGCTTACACCAAAGGCTGAATCACTTGCAAGATTCCTCGAATCAGAATTTGATGGGCAAGTTGAGATTGACGTTGTTGTACCATCAAACTATGAAACAATTATCGAGGGACTAAAATTTGGACATGTTCATGCTGCATTTATGGATACTGGTCCTGGATGGATAGCACATGATAGGGCAAACGCAGAGGTTGTAATGGCTGAAGTAAAGAAAGGTAAAGTAGGTTACTATGCCACAGTTTGGCAACGAGCTGACTCAGATTATTCATCAATTGATGAGGCAATTGGAAACAAAGTAGCTTTTACTAGTATTACAGGCTCATCTGGTTTCATTAGACCTATTGGAACATTAGTTGATCGCGGTTTAATTACAGTTGAAGGAAATGATATAATCGCATTAAAGCAGGCATTAGATAATTCATTCGAATACCATGCATTCGGTGGTGGATACAAAGCAGCACTTGAGCTATTATTGAATGGCTCAGTTGAAATGGCATTCGGTTCTGACATTGCACCAGAAAAATATTTGACAGAAGAACAACAAGCACAACTCAAAAAGGTTGACACTCTAGGATTAGTACCATCACATGTCTTTGTTGTTTCAGATGATTTGTCCAGTAAAACAAAGGAACATCTAGTAGATTCTATGGTGAAACTTAACCACCAAGATAATAACCAGATTCTAAAGGACGTCTATGGTGCAGATGCATTATTACCAACTACTGCTGAGATGCATATTGGTAACTTTGGTCAGTATCTAGACCTCTTACCTGGAATTGAACAAGCAACATTTGAGAAAAAGAATTACGACCTTCCAAAGTAAACAATTAATTTTTAATTTTATTTAGGCTCACATTCTCATTCTAGAGTTTTAGAATAAGTATTAATTTGATCTAGATTTATTTCCCAATACAGATCATAATTTTTGATCATAAAACATGGAAAAACAAATTTTTTCATCGTCCATATCACCTCTTTCAATTGTTCAGATGAACGATGTTTTTGCATCATATGATTCAAAAAATTATGTTTTACAAAATATCAGAATGTCTATTCAAAGAGGAACAAATTATGCAATAGTTGGTCAGTCAGGCTCTGGTAAGTCAACTCTTCTAAAATTGATAAACGGAATGATGAATCCAAGTAATGGTACTGTGAAAGTTAACTACCAGACACCAAACTTTCACGAGAAATCATTCAAGAAGTTTATTGCAAAGATTGGATACATACCACAAAATCTCGGTCTTGTAAAAAATACAACTGTTCTAGAAAATGTAATGATTGGTGCATTACCTAGACTTGGTGCATTCAAGTCATTTTTCAAGATATTTCCAGATAAGGAGATCGCTGATGCCTATAACATTCTAAAAATGGTTGGACTTGATGATAAGGCTGAAAGAAAGACGTACATGCTAAGTGGTGGAGAGAGAAGACGTGTTGCGATAGCAAGAGCATTGATGCAAAAACCAGACTTGTTACTTGCCGATGAGATTGTTTCGGAACTTGATCATGTTACGGCAATTGAGATAATGGATATTATATCTGACGCGCAGAAAAAATTTGAATTAACATCAATAATGGTTCATCATGATATGAACTTGGCGTTGGAATATGCTAATAGAGTCGCAGTAATAAAAAAAGGTGAAAAAATCTTAGAGATTGGTGTTGAAGGTGATGAGATTGTTGATTTCCAAACTGGTAATCTAACACAGAAAGAAATTTTGGAGCAATATAATGAATCAGAAAAATAATTTACTTGTTGGAATAGTAATTGCAGTAGTAGCTGTTATGTCATTCGATGTTGGTGTTGACCCAATTGGATTCTTTGAGGGACTACCAAATCTTGGTATAGTTCTAAAGGAGATGACAGAATTTGAAGGTGATCATTGGCAGACTGCATTTTGGGCAATGCTTGAAACAATTGAAATGGCATTTATTGGTACGGTGATTGGTGTAGCTATAGCACTTCCATTGAGTTTATTGGCTTCAAGAAACCTAAATTCAAAATTTGTTTATGCACCAGTTCGTGCATTATTGGCTGCAGCACGTACATTTCCATCTATTTTATGGGCAATACTTTTTGTGATAGTAGTTGGACTAGGTCCTTTTGCTGGAATTCTTGCAATTACACTCTATACAATTGGATTCATTAGTAAATTACAGTATGAATCAATTGAAGCAGTTGACAATGTACCTGTTGAAGCAACAAGCGCAATTGGATTAACAAAATTACAATTAATTAGATATGTAATAATTCCAGATTCAGCGCCACACCTGATAAGTCAAATACTTTACATGTTTGATTATAACGTAAGACAGACTAGTATTCTTGGAATTGTTGGTGCAGGCGGAATTGGGTTCTATATCATAAACTATATCAAATTCTTTGAATATGGAAAGGCGGCAGTATTCATGTTAGTGGTTCTTGCAACAGTACTTGTTATTGATTGGATAAGTGTCAAAGTGCGTGATCGTTATATTGTTAAATCACAAACTGGAATGCAGATTAAGATTTAATTTACCTATAACTGAAACCATTTTTAATTCGATAATCTAATAACAAGTATGAGTGAATGTGGGTTTCTTCCAATAGTTTTACCATCATTATTTGCTATAAAAAATAAAGTTGACTCATTACCGTGTTATGAAGATCCAACATGTATTGGTTACGTATTTGTTATTACATGCGGTTTACTTTATTCACTTTATCGAGTACGATGTAGAGGAATGACCAAACAAGAAAGACATAGAGCACTAAAGAAATTTCTATATAGAAAGTAACTAATTTTTTGATTCTGCTAAGTATTTGTCAACGTCTATTGCAGCCATACAACCAAATCCAGCAGCAGTAACTGCTTGCCTATACCTATGATCATGCACATCACCCGCACAAAAAACACCAGAAATACTGGTTTCAGTATTATTTTTTATAATTACATAACCATTCTCATCTAATTCTAGTTGATTTTGGAACATCTTACTATTTGGTTCATGACCAATTGCCACAAAAAGACCACCAGCATCAAGGGTTTCATCCTCATTAGTTTTTGTATTGTTAAGAATTACTTTCCGAAATTTTTGGTCTCCTTGAATATCTTTCACTGTACAGTTGAAATGGACTTTAATTTTCTCATTGGCTAGTGCACGTTCTTGCATAATTTTGCTTGCCCTGAACTCTTCTCTTCTGTGTATAATATGCACAGTTGAAGCAAATTTTGTAAGAAATGTTGCTTCTTCCATCGCCGAGTCACCACCACCTACTACAATTAGTTCTTGATCTTTGAAAAACGCTCCATCACAAGTTGCACAATATGATACACCCTTTCCAGCAAATGTTTGCTCACCATCAAGTCCAATCTTTCTTGGATTTGCTCCAGTGCATACAATGACTGTTCTTGCTTCAAACTCCTCTGATGCGGTTTTTACTTTTAGTGGATTGGTCTGAAAATCTACTGAGGTTACCTCGTCATCGATAATCTTCGTTCCCATCTTCTCCGTTTGTTTTCTCATAACAGTCATCAGGTCAGGTCCCATAATACCATCAGAAAATCCAGGATAATTTTCAACATCAGTAGTGTTCATCAATTGACCACCAGGCAATATACCAGAAATCAATAATGTGTTATGCCGTGCTCTTGAACAATAGATCCCAGCAGTGTATCCAGCTGGACCAGCACCTATGATTACTACATCATACATACTTTATTGAAAGTTGGAAGTAGTTTAAAGATATAGTTTTTCAAGTATTGACTGATGTTTTTCACAAAGTTTGCCAAATTCTAATTGAGAATATAATAGATCTTTTTGCCAATGAGCATTGTTTAATCTACAGTCAAGACTTTCACAAAATGCTTCTCCAGTAAGGTAATAAAAAATAGTCTGAAGCAAGTAGCCCTCAGTTATTTTTGATGTTCTTTTATCATGATATTCTAAGAACTTGTTCTGATATTTTTTTTTGATTGATTTTAAATCAAGCCCTTGCGATTTGGCTTTCATAGCATCAAAATAATATTCACGTGGTTTCGCTGGTGCTTCAACCATACCAGACGTTGATATGATTGAAGGATTAGAGGATATTACGGCCCTACCGTGATACCTAAAGTCATTATGATCATACGTGCATGTTAATTTGTTAGTGAAAATTATATGAAGACACTCATCTAACTCCTCTTTTTGTATTATATTTTCTAGAACATTTCTAATTTCAAATCCATCATACATTACAAGATCACTTATTTTCTCTGCAGTTTCTGTTGTAGGAATTCCTTCCATAAACTTTGTATCATTACAATATTTTCTTTCAAAATCAAGTTGTTCATTATTTGGCTTGTGTTTTTTAAATGGGGATTTAAGATCAAAAACTCTACATGAAGCAATTTTTTCTATGGTTTCATCGTTGATGGCATTAAATAGACTATTTTTTACTATGACATCTACATGAATTTTATCTGAAAGGAATTCTTGCAGTCTATTAATCTCTAGTTCTGGAACTGCTGGTTCATCATATAGTATAATTTTAGAAAAGTTCAATCAGATTTGTTTTGTATTTTATTATCAAACTCTTTAATTTTTTTATCTGCAATCTCAGCAGCCCTTTTACCAGAATACAGCATAGAGCCAAATGTTGGACCCATTCTTGCTAAACCATGTGTTTCCGTGACTGACATTCCCGCTGCGATGAGACCAGGATAAACTTCACCAGTCTTTTCCACAACATGCTCTTCACCATTTTCAACCCACATTGGATTCATTCCTTTCCATTCAACCATTTTTCTATCAAGTAATCTTTTTACTGCAACTGAGTCATGTCCTGATGCATCTATAATCA
>CACLNC010000025.1 GCA_902608175.1 uncultured marine group I thaumarchaeote
ACTGTTGATAATCTTTTCTTCCTTGCGGATCTTGATGTACATGAATTAGAAAAAGTAAAACATAGTCCATCAAAACTTGTAAAATTGCTTAGTGCAGCAAGTAAGCAGCTAAGTCTAAGACTAAATCCAGCATGGAAAGGTGATCCAATTCATGTTGAACTTAGATTAAACCCTAATAATGTTATGAGTGTCGTAATTTCAGATATTCACAAAGATGGAACTGTTACAAATACTGGACTTCTAAATAGAAGGGCAGAGGGTTTCAAATGGACATTTTCATTTATTGTGAACTTTGCTGCTGAAACTCAAAAAACTGCTCTAAAAGAAGCAATATTACTGCTTGATGAACCAGCTAGAAACCTACATCCTACACAACAACGTGGAATTTCTGATCTCTTGAAAAGTTTGGCAGGTTCAAACCAAGTTCTTTATGCCACACACTCACCATACATGATTTTTGATTATGCCCCAGGAAATGTAATTGTGGTAGAACTTGATAAGAAAAAACATCTTAGTAGATTACATTATGATTATTGGAAAGCAGAAGATGCTACATTAGTACCAATACTTTATGGATTGTCTCGTGGTTTAGTTGAATCAATAACTGATAGGGAAATTGGACGTAATTCAAGACCAGTAATTATTGTTGAAACTATGTCTGATGCAATGTATCTTAATGGTTTTGACAAGTTTTTAGAAGACCCAAACATATCAATGAATCCTCTAAATGTTGTGCCTGCTTATAATAAGAATTCAGTCTTACCGTTAGCAATTTTTTATCACAATCATGGTTATCAAACATTTGTTTTACTTGATAATTCTGATGAATCAAAATTTATTTCAGATAGACTAGTTCAAAATGGACTTTCTGATATTCAAATGATCTTCTATGAAAGAGATGAGAAGGCATTGATGTCAATGGAGGATTATATCATGGTTGAAGATTATCTTCATGCAGTTAACCAAACTTATGAAGTATTGTTAAGAAGAGAAGGTTATACAAACCTGACAGTTGATGATATTAGAAAAACAAAACAAGATAGTATTATGGCAGCGTTAAAAAATATTTGGAATAATCATAAAGAAGATGGGTGGGAAGAATATGATAATACAGAAGTTTGTAGATACATAAGTGAAAAAATTGCTGGTAGAGATGCTGAATTTTTGACAGATAAAACTAAAGATAGTTTTAGATCACTATATCGATTAATTGCAGAACGAATAAGACAGTATCATAACATGATTTCTGAGCCTGACTGGGAACAGAAACTAAAGCGAAGATTAGTATAATTTATCGAACATAGAATTAAGATTTAATTGAGAGCATTGAATTATTCATTCAATGAAAATATTGAAAATTGGAATAATCTGTTTATTTTTAATTAGTTTTTCAATATTATTATCTAATCAGGAAGCTTCTGCTGAAGATATTACTGTGACTAGTAATACGTCCAACAGCCAAACAATCATAGAAATAAAAAATGATAGAAAAAGTAATGTTGAGCTTGATTCTATAAGAATTTGGTTAAGTGGTAATGAATCATTCAAGTCATTTAAAACTCAACAAGGTTGGACAGGAGAAATTAATCAACAAGGTGTACTTACAATTACTGCCTATAATGATGGCCTAACATCTGGTCAAACATTAAAGTTTTCAATTACAACATCAAGTGAAACTCCTCTAATCAACTGGAAAGCAATTGATAAAAATGGAAATGTGATAGAAACAAGTAGTAGTACAACAACAAAGTCAGAAGAAACAGTATCTGACAATCTAAAAGGTGGTGACATTGCAATTTTAGATTCATCAACATTCAGAACCATTCCTGAAAAACCAAGAGTTGATTCTTCTTTTAGACTAGTTGGACAAAGTTTTTCGGCAAGTCAAGATCTTGATTTTTACATAAAGGATAACAAAGTGAGTTCATTTACAACAGATTCAAATGGAAATTTTGTCGTTACAATAAAAATTGCGAATAATGTTCTGCCAGATCGAACAGATTTTACTCTAGTGGATTCAATTGGTAATGAAAAATCAATAAGTCTTAGAGTATCTGAAAGTTCTAATAGATTACTAATTGGTGATCTAATAAAATTATCAATGGATAATACAAGTGAAAATGTTAAACGTGGTGATACTATTCCAATTCTTGGAACGGCAACCCCAGGTAAAACTCTCACAATAATAACAAAAAATCTTGATAATACTGTAATTACAACTGAAATAGTTAAAACACAACCAACTGGTGTATGGAATTCTAATCTTATATTTCCACCAAACTTAAAACTTGGTCAAGTATTTTTTGAGATATCAGATGGTGATAGTGTTGTTACTAGAACATTTGTTGTAGAATCTGCAAAAATTATTGATTTAAAACCTTTACAGCAGAGATATGAACCAACTGAAACTATTGGATTCTCAGGTGAAGCAATACCAAGTAAAGATTTAGAAATTATTGTTGAAGACCCAACAGGTGCTGAAATTTATTCAACGGTAATTTTAGTTGGTTCTGATGCTCAAGTATCTTTCTCAATACCTACTGAAAGATCTTATATGAAAGGAACATACGTGGTTTTCTTGAATCAGGGTGATGTTGAGGAGGTTGAATTATTTGGTTTAGGTGAACTACCTACGAGTAAAATAATTGTAAAACCTTCACAATTAAACTTCCCAGGAAACACTAATGCAACATTTACAATCAAAGGTCCAGCTGGAGTTAATGTTCCATTGATTATTATTGATGATTCTGATAATGAGAAACTTTCAGATATTGTTTCGATTGGACCTGATGGGAAGGCAATTTATGAAACTAGTTTGGTTGGCTGGTCTTCAGGAGTATATTCTATAGATCTAAGACATGCAAATGCTCGAGCATCAGAAGTATTTGCTATTGGTATGACAACTGGATCTGGTGAGATCACAATGAAATCAGTAAAAGATTCATTCAAACCTGGTGAGGGTATATTGATCATGGGTAACACTGGTCCTAATTCACTTCTTTCTATTACACTTGTTGATACAGCAGGAATTAATGTGAAAAAAGTTGATGCATTCTCAGATAAAAATGGATTATTTGTATCAGATAAACTTAGAATTCCAGCAAATGCTGGAACTGGCACCTGGAATATAGTTATCAAAAGTGGTGGAAATTACGCTGAACAGGAAATTACTGTTGGACAAGATGTTGAAGGAATGATTGTATACATTGATAGCAAACAAACTGAGTTTAGACTTAATGAAATTTTACAAATTAAAGGTTCAGGTGCTGCAGTTTCACATTCTATAAAAATTGATATTCTAAAACCAAATGGGGATGCTCTTACTGATGAGCCATTCTATATGGTGGCTACAAGTGATGGTAATTTTTCATTGACATGGCAAGTACCAACTGATATAGAATCTGGTGATTATACAATAACTGCTACTGATGGAAATAATGAAGCTAGTACTACAATGAGAATACTTTAGCATGATTAGAAACGGTTTTTATTGCCTATTTTTTTTATGATTACGTGGAATTAAAAGATAGAATTTCTGAATATCCAAATTTTCCAAAGAAAGGAATTTTGTTTAGAGACTTCAGTCCAATGCTTAAAGATCCTTCTGCAATGTCAGTTCTTGTTGAAGAATTTTCAAAATATTTTCATCCAAAAGATGTTGATGTATTTGTAGGCATTGAATCACGTGGTTTTATTCTGGCATCAATTCTTGCCCAAAAATACAATAAAGGAATGGTTTTACTAAGAAAAGCTGGAAAACTTCCTGGTAAAACTGTAAAAACTGCATATACTATAGAATATGGAAAGGCTGTTTTGGAGATTCAGAAAACTGCGCTAAACGAAGGTGAACGTGTTGTTATTTGTGATGATTTGTTGGCTACTGGAGGAACTGCAAATGCTGCAGCAAAGTTAGTAGAAAAAATGAAAGGAAAAGTAGCTGGATTCGCATTTATTATTGAATTGACAGAATTGGGTGGGGTTAAAAAAATAAGTAAATACAAGACAGTTTCATTGGTACAATACTAATGACTGAAAAAAAAGCTGAGATTGGAATTTTTGGTGGAACTGGAATTTATGATTCAGGAATGCTGCAAGATAGTAAAGAAATCACAATAGATACTCCATATGGTAAAACTTCTGATTCGATAACTATAGGAAATTTTCATGGAACAAATATTGCATTTATGCCAAGACATGGAAAAAAGCATACAATTCCTCCACATATGATAAATTATCGAGCAAATATTTGGGCTTTCAAGGAATTAGGAGTTAAAAGAATTATCGCACCATCTGCTGTAGGAAGTCTTAAGGAGGATTTTCAACCTGGTAATTTTGCATTACCTGCCCAGTTTTTGGATTTTACAAAATCTAGAGAAACTTCATTTTCTGAAAATGGAAGGGTTATTCACATTTCTGTTGCTGAACCATTTTGTCCTGAATTACAGAAAGCGGTAATTGATTCTGCAGAAAACCAAGATGTTATTTTACATAAAAACTGTACCTACGTCTGCATTGAGGGTCCAAGATTTTCAACAAAAGCAGAGTCTAAATTTTTTAAATCAACTGGTGCTGATATAATTGGAATGACACTTGTTCCAGAATGTCAGCTTGCCAAAGAAGCACAGATATGTTATGTTTCAATTTCAACTGTAACTGATTATGATGTTTGGGCAGAAAAACCTGTCACGGCAAAAGAGGTTTTAGAAACACTCTCTAAAAATGTAGAAAAGACAAAAGAACTTCTTAAAGTTTTAATCGATAAAATACCAGAAACAAAAAGTTGTAATTGTGAAAAGGCGTTATCCGAAGCAGAGTTTTAATCATCAACAAATGATTCACGTTTTAATCCTTCAGGAATCGTGAGATTTCCGGAAACTAATTTTTCCTGTAGTGTATCAATTACTTGATCTATATCATATCCTAATTCTTTTAAGTCACTTTCTGTTTTTTCAGAAAGTTTTGCGCCAATATTCTGACCACCAATTCTTCCAAATGCAATTGCGTTAAACTCAAAAGTATTTTGATCAATAGTAAATTTACCAACAATTTTTGCTGCCATTTGCGTGCCATCAATACTATCTACATGAACTTTTAATTCCAATTTCTAATCCTAAATTTCAACTGATGTATTTAGATAATCTTCAACTAGAAAACTAGAATGAAAGTCGTCTACTATTTTGTAATCATCCATCTTCAGATCTATGATCTTTTCGTCAACAGTTTCAAATTTTATAATACCAGATTTTTTTAATTTTGATAATTTCCATTTATCTTTTCCTTTCTGCGTCTTACTTACGATCACAGCCCATTTTTCATCATCTTCAATTCTAGGCATTCCTACAATATCTGTTATAGACTCAATTCCAAGTTGTTTCTCTTCACAAAAGCTTTTTTTACAAAATGCGCATCTCCAAACGTCAACAGAACCAATTGTTTTTTCACTGATATTGATGTTAACCGCAGCAAGATATGTGATTTGTGGATTATTACAGCACTTGTAAATTTCGCCCATGAGTATTATTTCCGTTTGTTATATTTAGTCCTTACATCATCATAGGAATTTTCAAGAGCAATTCCAATATTATCTACCAAATTATTTTTTTTAAATTCTAAATTTTCTCTTTCACACATTCTTCTATACATATTCACAGAAGCAAATCTTGGATGTAATGCCTCAAATTCAGTTTCTGTATAATCAATTAATCCTCCTAACTTTATTAATTGATTAGAGATTTCACTGGCCATTTTTTCTGTGATTTCTAATTTTTTTGCAATTTCTTTACTGTTCATTTTTCCATCCATAACAATTTGTAGGAAAATTTTTGCCTGAATTTTACTCAATCTAATTTCGGAAATCAATGTGTCTTCGATTTGTTTCATGTCCAATTGACTTCATGGGTAAATATCCTTTATATTAAGCAGAGAACGTTTTGGTATATTGAGTAAATATAAGGGTGCGACATATTCAAATGAAAAATCATTAAATTTTGTTGTCCCTATAATCATATTGATATTCTTTGGATTAGTTTATGCTGTATCAATACGCGCTGAATATAGCTTTGTAAGTTTTATTCTCATAGGTGCTGCTGCAGTTACCATCATCTATTGGACACAGATAATAAAGAAAATGGCAAAAACTACTAAACCAAAATTCACAGCACAAGAAACTGAATCAAAAAATTGGGTATACGATTTGATCAAAGGAGATGAAGAAACTGTATTTGTTGCTGAGGTTCCTGGTCCAGAGGATAAGATTATGGTAAGATTGATTGAAGGTACACTATACATTAAAGGAACTCATGGATTTTCAAAAGAAATTCCGATAGAAGGATCACAAACTATGCAAATTGCAGATTTTAAGTATAGAAATGGTGTACTAACACTACGAATCAGAAGCTCATAGGCTCTTTGCTTCTTCAAGTTTTTTTGGTAAATATTTGTCTGTGATATTTGTTAAACCATACTTTGAAAATGCCTCTAATTCTGCTTTTCTTTTAATCTTCAAAAATACCTCCAATTCTTTTTTCCAAATCCCCTCTTGGTAACGTGGGTCCTTTTGTAAGTCATAACATCTCTTTATGTCTGATTCAGTCATTGGTATGGTTGGAAGTTTGTATTTATCAATATCAGTTGCCCAAACACCAACCCACTTTGCATCAGGTACTGTAAGTTCTCTTAGATGTGCAGCATTTGCTGAACCTGATTTTATTACCATAGCAATATGTTCACCATATACATCACCGTCAGTAAGTATTACAACTGGAAGACTCAATTCCTCATGTAATCGCTTTAACAAAGTTCTTGTTGAACGAGGGGCCTGACCTCCAGTGTTTATGATTATAGATTTGAATTTTTTATCTACTTTTTCTTCAATAAATCTAGTAAACAAACCACCCTTCTCAATAGCAATTACAAGTTCTGCACTAGTATCAACAAGATCTGCTGAAGTAAGACTTGGTCCAATTGCATATCCATCAGGATGATCTGATAGATTCATTTTTTTTCCTTCATAGCCTGGAATTGTATATTCAATAGTCAAATCACCAAAAATACTACTTCGTTCTTCTGGAAATACGTAAAAATCTTCACGTGGTCTTGATAATACAGCCTCTAAATCTACTATAATATTATCAGATTCTTGCTGGTCTTCAAAATCAATTGCGAATGCTTGAGATGAATAATAAACATCTCGAAGAGTTGATGATTTCTTTTCTTTAGTTAATTTATTAGCAAAAAATGCAAGCCAGAGTAATTGTGTGAATGAACGTAATTGAGCAGTGTTTTTTGCACTTCTTAATGAAGTGTTTGAACCAAGTATGTACTGTCTAAGTTTTTTATCATAAATAATATTACTAATGGATCTGTTTGGTATTGAAAATTTTGGAAATTCTCCCTTATCTAGATCATTATAGGCTTGTACACCATATCCCTTTAAAATATCAATTAATGATTCTTGTTTTTCTTTTGTAGTTTTTTTACTCTGTTTTTTCTTCAATTACATTTGGTTCCTTTATCATCTTCTTATAGTTTGGTTCTTTTTTCTTTCCAGAAAGCTCAGTTGAAAACTGTGCAATTAATGGAATGTATTTTGAATAAAGATTTGCTCTTTTTTTAGCCATATCTGCTTGACCTTTTTTAGACATGAAAGAAGAAAGTTTTCTAGAAAGAAATTGTAATGCAAGTCTTAACTCTCTTTCAATTTCTGGTCTATCAGCAACATTTTCTTTACCCACTGTTTTGTATGGAACTCTAGTTGAACAAATATGAGAAACGATAACTAATGGTGAATCATTCTTTACTTTATAACGACCCCAGTCTGTCTCATTGACAACTTTGAGGACTACATCACTTCCTTCATCATACAATAATGGAATTCTGTTAGCAAATCTAAAGACGTTGATTTTGCCAGAAGAGATTTTTCCACCATAAGCAATTCCCATTTCTATAATAAATGGAAATCCTGAGTATGCAGATGCCCCACGCTGAATTACTGCATGAAAATCTGGTTCAAAAAATCGTTCTATTCCTTTATCCAATGGTTCTTCACCCAATGGTGCAAGACAACTTGGATCTGGTGACATAAATTCATCAAATGTCTGTAATGCATCACTAAGTTTTACAAGCTCTTGATTCGTCATTGTGCCAATTCGTTGTTCAGGCTTGAATTTTGCATATTCCACAAACTTTACGGCTGTAGTTGGTCCCACCCTCTGGAACCTCTTCGTTAGAAATGAAGTAAGGGTTTCACCTTGAACTGTATTTGTCAGTTGTTTATAGTATGGACTTTCAGGATCCATATCTACTGAATTGGATTGTGATTCACCGAAATCCCAATAAATCAGTTTTTTGTTTCCAACATCAACTTCTTCTATTCTAATTTTACTTAATTTATCAAAATCCATTTTTAGAAAAGACATTATTGCCGCAACAACACGTACAGGTCGTGTCAAAGTCTTCCATTTTTTTTCTACCTTTTTCATAATCTGTGAATAGTCAACATTTTTTTTAGCCAAGCCAAGTTCTTTCCTAACTTTAGAAATCATACTATCATCCACCGTTGGAATCTGGTAATGAGTATCTAACAACATTCTTCTGATTGTTTCAACGTCAATTCCATGAGGATGTGGTCGAATTATTGTTGGTGATGGTGGCATGCTTCTAACAATTTTTGTATATCTAAACTTCTCACCTTTTGGATCATCAAAAGTAATTGTTGCATATGGAGTGATTAGTGAAGTTTGATATACATAATCACGTATTTTTGATCCTGCCTTCGAATAGTCTCCATCTAAACATATGCTAACTGTAAGACCAGCACTCTTAGTCTCTTTTTTTTCGTATTTCAAAATAACAGGCTTGTTTTTTTGGATGTCTAATAACATTTCATATTCGTCCTGAATTTTTCCATCAGTACTACTTTTGACAATAACTGGACGATTTGTTGTAATTTGACCATAAAGAATTGCCATAGTTGCACCAAGCCCAAACATACCCCTGGCTTGCTTTAGACCAAATTTTGAACCATATAATACAGTACCAAATGCTAATGGTACATGCTTTGATTCTATACCAGGTCCATTATCCTTTACAGTCAAAATATACTGTTTTGGATCTGGTTTATCCTTATCCACAGCCTTTATTGACATATGCACATCAGCTAAAACACCAGAATGATCACATGCATCAAGTGAGTTTTCAACAAATTCCCTTACAGCTGTATAGAGTGATCTTGTTGGGTTACTAAATCCAGCCAAATCTCTGTTACGATAAAAAAATTCACTAGGAGAAATTTGGTTAAATGATTCTTTAGAAGACATTTTGATCTTCCCATAGTTGTAATCTAGCAAATTTTTCTTGTCTTCGTGCACCCTCAATTTTCTTGTATACATAACCATGCATACTCCCTCCTGACAGTGTTTCAATTGCATCCACAGCAAGTTTTAGTTGTGTTGGACCACCAATTATTGATACAGTTCTTCCATAAACTGTAATGCTAGTATTACTAAGATTCTCCATATTTTTCCTAGCCTTTCCACCCTCTCCGATTATTCTACCTCTAATTCTATCAATTTGATCTGAAGATTTTCCTCCAAACTCACGTAAATCAATTACATGCAAAGTATTTTCACCTTTAAGTAATCTCATTGCCTTTTCTGGTGAAAATCCTCTTCCAATAGCTGTTATAATTTC
>CACLNC010000026.1 GCA_902608175.1 uncultured marine group I thaumarchaeote
ATTTTTAATTAAAAGAATTAGTTATGGAAATGATTTCAAAGTGGAAGCATAACTAGCAAATCTATGATTTTTTGGTTTTACTAAAATTTGGGAGTACTTTGATGAAACCTTACCAACTACTCCTTTGTAACCAATTGGGGTTAAAACCCAATTTTCGTCATCAGCTGTACGTAAAACCTCATCTGATGGGCTGTAATAATTCTTGATTTTTGATTTTACAATATTTTCTACATTTTTACCAAAGTTTTTTGGTTGTAATGAATCATTAGAAATTGAACCACCAAAAAAATACACTGATTCAATAATTCCTTTATTTTTAGACTTCTTTGATAATTCTATTATTGTATTTAATATAACATGTGTGCCAAGTGAATGACCAATTAAACGAATTTTAGTTATTGGGCTCTTATTTCTGAAATCACTGATAAATTTTGCTAAGTTCTTTCCATTTTTCTTGGCAATAATAATACCAACATTCAAAGCATGAATCGCGTGTGAATTGTACTGCACTCCTACAGTATTACTATCATAACTAAACCCCACAACATGATGATTATACTTGAGTTGTTTCAATCTCTTTTGTGCAATTACAAATTTAGATAATGCTCCGGAATTATTATTCCTAAGACCATGAATCATGATGGTTAATTCCTTAGAATTAGTGAACTCATCAAATTTTTTTTTAGGATAAAGTCTATATGGTATTTTTACTAATGTTTTACCAGTCTTCAAGTCATAAAACCCTCTTGTTGTTATTCGTGGAAAAATATTTTGCAATTTACTTACTGCCAAGCTTTGATTTCTGTTCTTCTATAATAGATTCTTCTACCTTAGCAAATAATGGCTCAATTTTGCCAATTTTATGACCACTTTTTATTGAAATATTGGAAATTTCTTCAAAATTTTTTTCAGAAATATTTCCATCAAGACCTAATTGTTCCCATATTTTTTGAGATGATTTTGGTAAGAATGGATAAATTGCAATTGCTATGCTTTTAACTGCATTAACTGACAAAAACACACATGAATTTGTTCCATGTTCCTTTTTCCATGGTTCTTTATGTTGAAAATATTGATTGAAATGTGATGAAAATTCTAATATTTTTCTTAATGCCCTGTCTAGATGATTTTTTTGTAATAACTCATCTAGTTTATCGGCAAGTTCTTTGATCATTTTTTCAGATTCAATATCTAATTCATCATATACTTCAGGTTTTGGTACCAAACCATCAAATGTTTTTACAGTAAATCCTAATGCACGGTTAACTAAATTCCCCAAGTTACCAATCAATTCAGAATTAATTTTTGTTGAAAATTCATCCCAATCAAAATTAAGATCATCTTGTGAATATGGATTGATTGATACAAGATAAAATCTGAGATAGTCAGAAGGAAATATTTGTAAAAAATCCTTCAAACCAATATACCAATTTCTACTTTTAGAAATTTTCTTTGATTGTAATGTTAGATGACCACGTGTTGGTATAAAATCAGGTAGTTTGTATTCACTGTCAATTCCTAATCTCATTGCAGGCAAGAAAAGATAGTGATGATAAATGATATCCTTCCCAATGAAATGATATATGTCGGCATCGTTCCAAAAATCTTTCCCATCCTTTCCAATACTTTTCAAAAATTTTATCGTAGATGAAATATAAGCTAAATGATTATCGAACCAACCATAGAATACTTTATTCTCTACGTTATCTACCGGAACAGGTACACCCCAAGAAATATCTCTAGTAATGTCCCAATCAATTAATCCATCTTTTATCCAATTCTGTACATATTTCTTGACATCAGTTTGTAAATTATTGTTAGACTCTAGGTATTCTAATAGTTGATCTGAAAAATTTTTTAGTTTAAAAAAATAATGATTAGTTTTTTCCTTTACTGGTGTATTGCCGCAAATAGAACAATGTGGATTGCCAATTTCCTCTGGAACCCTTCCACATTTCTCACATAAATCAGAATATTGTTCATCAGCATTACAATATGGACATGTGCCTATGACATATCTATCTGGTAAAAATTTTTTATCAGTTTTACAATAAAATTGGACTATGTCATTTTGATAAATATGACCAGAACTCTCTAATTTTTTGAAAACATATTGGACAAATTCATTATTCTCCACAGAGCTTGTTTTATAGAAAAAATCAAAATTGATATCAAATGAGGTAAAATCATCATGGTCTCTTTTATTCCAATACTCAACATATTCTTCTGGCGATTTTTTTTCCTTTTCAGACTGGATTAAAATTGGTGTTCCATAATCGTCTGATGCACAAATATAATAGACTTCCACATTTTTTTGCTTTAAATATCTTGTAGTTACATCAGCAGGAAGATAAGTTGATGCAACATGGCCTAAATGTATTTCACCATTAGAATATGGCAGTGCACTTGTTATGATTGCCTTTGAGCGCATAATGATTATTTCATGCGTAGGGATAATAGTATTATCTTTAAAAAATTTAAGTATTAGAATTTGAGCTGAATAGAAATGAGTCAAATCAATCTAGAAGAAAAAATTTCTGAAAAAATGAGATTTGACTACAGAGAAAGATTAAAAAAAATACAGGGTGACATAAAAAATAATAAATCAATTTCAAGAATTGATGAAATTTATCTAAAAAAAGTTCTGGAGCTTGAATCGTTACCAGATGACTTTGTTAAGAAAAATAGTGCATTAAGAACAAAAAAGTCTAGCACACGATCTTCTTAACGCAAACCAATCATACGATCGAATATTTGATGAAAAAATGATAACAATTAACAACATGAAAAATTTGATTAAAGAAGATCTAGAACTTTTAACTAAAAATATACAAAAATAAGAAATAATCACCAGCTATTTGCATATTGTTTCTGTTCTTTTGTTAATTTATCAATTTTAACACCCATGGCAGCAAGTGCATCACTTGCGACTTGCTGATCAATAGCTTTTGGAACAGTGATTACTTTTTTTGGTAGTTTCTTATGATTCTTAAGAATATGAAGTATTGAGAGTAGTTGGTTTGAAAATGACTGTGCCATTACTTCTGGTGGATGACCTTCAGCTGCAGTCAGGTTAGCAATTCTACCTTGACCAATAAGATAGATCTTCTTTCCGTTTTTCAAAACACATTCATCAAGATAAGGCCTAACTTGTCTTACTGATTTTGATTTTTTTAATAGAAAATTTGCATCAACTTCAACATCAAAGTGTCCTACATTACCTAAAACTGCACCATTTTTCATCGTAATGATATGCTCTTTTCTAATTATACTTGTCATACCAGTTGTAGTGACGAAAATATCACCTACTTTTGCAGCCTGCGACATTGGCATGACATCAAATCCATCCATATGTGCTTCTAATGCTCGAACAGGATCTATTTCAGTTACAATAACTTTTGCATTCATTCCACGATAATTTGCGGCTACTCCCTTACCAACCCAACCATAACCAGCAACGACAACACGTTTTGAAGCGAGCATTAGATTCATTGCTCTCAAATATCCATCTATTGTACTCTGACCAGTACCATAACGATTATCAAACATGTGTTTTGTATATGCATCATTAACTGAGATTACTGGGTAACGGAGTTTCCCTTGTTTTTCTACAGCCTTTATCCTATTTACCCCAGCTGTTGTTTCTTCAGTTGCACCAAAAATTTTTAGATTTTTATATTTCTTATCAAAATGTGCTTTTACATTCATATCAGACCCATCATCAGTCAAAATCTGTGGTTTATGATTTAGAACTTGTTGTATACACCAATCATATTCTTTAGCATTTTGTCCGGCCCAACAATATGTATGAATTCCCTGGGAAGCAAGAAATGCAGCTATATCATCTTGTGTTGTGAGTGGATTACCACCACAACATGCAACATTTGCCCCAAGTTCTTTTGCACCAACAAGTAATACTGATGTTTCTTTCGTTATATGTAAACAAAATCCCAAAGTTATTCCCTTAAGCGGTTTTGACTTTTTTAATCTACTAATTGTATTATCTAAAATCTGCATATGAGATCTTGCCCATTCATGTGACAATTTTCCTTGTTTTGCTAATTTTGGATTTTTTACCTTACTCAATAAAAAATTAGATTTTGACTCAGTATAAAATCCTATCAAATATGCCAATATCTATAAGATAGTTCACATTGAAAATTTTTATGGTCTGGACAAAAGTTGCGGATAAAGGAAAAATACCATCCGGAAAAGGTGAAGAATTTGATGTTGATGGGAAAAAAATTGCCATATTCAATAAAGATGGTTATTATGCACTTGATGCAATGTGTGCGCATCAGAATAATTCTATAGCGTGTGGAGAGATTGAGGGTGATATTGTAGAATGCCCATATCATTCATGGCATTATAATATCAAAACTGGTGATCTACAGGATTATCTAAAGGGAATAAAACAGCAAACATACAAAGTAGAAGTTAAAGATGATGGAATCTACATAGATATTTGATATGGGATTATTATCAAAGGCTATCATACTAGCAGGTGTATTCATTCTAGCATATGGAATATTTTCTGTTATTGGTGTGTAATTAATTAGAAACGTTTTTGTTGACTAATATTTAGATAGTTAATAATTGGTTTGCACGCCAAACCCTAGAGAGATAACATTGTTATCTCTCTAGAACATATTTTCATCTTTAACACTGATTTGTAGTCTAAGATAACAATACAATTTAATGAGAATATGTTAAAACAAAGATTATGAATGATATTTTAAATAAAATCATAGAACAAGACTATTCTAGTATTTCTAATAAAATTCAAAATTCATTAAAGCAAAAATTAGAAGAAATTAAATCTAATGGTGTAATTTTTGGTTTAAGTGGAGGTGTTGATTCTGTTGTCACTGCATATCTATGTGCTAATTCAATAAAGGATAATACTACAGCATTAATTTTACCAGATTCTAAGATTAGCCCAAAAGAAGAAACAGAGGATGCAATAAGAGTAGTAGACGAACTTGGTCTAAACTACCGTTTATTGGATATTAACCTAATTCATGGTTCATATGCAAAAAATTTAGAGCCGGATGATAAAGCATTAGGAAATCTTAGTGCACGGATTAGAAAAAATATAATTTACTACTATGCAAATGCAAAGAATCTAACTGTACTTGGTACAAGTGATAAAACTGAACATCTTATTGGATATTTTACAAAGTTTGGTGATGGTGCAGCAGATCTTTTACCAATATCATCATTATACAAGAATCAAGTGAGAGGGCTTGCAAAATATTTAGATGTTCCAGATTCAATAATAAAAAAGAAAAGTAGTCCTAATTTATGGAAGAATCATTTTGCAGAGATTGAACTAGATGCGTCATATGAACAGATTGATTGTGTATTATACTGTATATTTGATGAAAAAATTTCAATAGATGAGACTGTTAAACGAACAGAAATTGATAAAAGTACTGTAGAAAAAATCTACAATTTATACAAAAAAAGCAAACATAAACGAATAACACCTGAAATGCTCTAGTTATCATTGATATTAACTCATGAAAATTCAAGACACATTATCTGACAGTGAAAAAGAATTAGATATTACAAAAAAGGTTCGTATTTACTTATGCGGAGTAACAGTATATGATGTATCACATATTGGACATGCTAGAACCATCATAGTGTTTGATACACTAAGACGTTTTCTAGAGGCAAGTGGTGCTAATGTTGAATTTATTCAAAATTTTACTGATGTAGATGATAAGATAATTAAAAAAGCAAATGAATCAGGTGAAAGCGCCGAAATAATTAGTAATAAAAATATTCAATCTTATTTTGAAGATTTTAATCGTCTTAATGTAAAGGCAGCAACAGAGTATCCCAAAGCAACTGAGCACATAGAGGACATGATAAATCTAATTCAAAATTTAGTGGATAAAGATCTTGCATATGTTGCAAAAAATGGTGTCTATTTTCATGTTTCAAAATTCCCAAATTATGGAAAGCTATCAAAAAAGAAAATAAGTGATTTAGAAAGTGGTGCAAGGGTTGAAATTGATGAATCAAAAGATAATCCATTAGATTTTGCTCTATGGAAATTTTCTAATGAATTGCCAAATTGGAATAGCCCATGGGGTAATGGTAAACCAGGCTGGCATATTGAATGCTCAGCAATGAGTATTAAATATCTTGGAGAGGAATTTGAAATTCATGGTGGAGGACGTGATTTAATTTTTCCACATCATGAAAATGAAATTGCACAATCAGAATCATTTACACAAAAACCATTTGCAAAAATTTGGATGCATGCAGGAATGATTACAATAAATGGAGAAAAAATGTCAAAATCGGTTGGAAACATCAAAACTGTGAATAATGTGTTAGAAAATTGGGGGCCTAATGTGATTAGATTATTCTGTCTATCTGGTCATTACTCAAAACCAATAGACTATACTGAGAATCTTCTAAAAGAAAACTTGGTCAAATGGAGACAATTGGAAACTTGTTACTATGAGCTAAGACTTGCCAGTGATTCAGATAGTGTAAATAGTGAATTGAATGATTTTATCGCTCAACTAACAAAAATAAAACAAAACTTTGATACTGCACTTGAAAATGACTTTAATACACCATTAGCACTTACAGAATTTTTCAATATGATCAAAATAATCAATGGTTTAGCTTCTGAAGAAAACATTACAAAACCTATTGCAACCCAAGTAATGCCAATTTTGGAAAAAATGCTTGAGATATTAGGTTTGAATGTAATCAAGACTACAGATGATGAAATAGAATCCATATTCAAATTACTAGAAAAAAGGGAGGAACTAAGGAAAAGTAAACAGTTTGATGAGGCTGATAATATACGAACACAGATTTCTGATATGGGAATTTATCTAATTGATCATAAAAACAAGACTCTTTGGATGAAAAAAGAGAAAATTAATTCAGACGCTAACTAGATTGTTTTTTTGTTGCACTAACAAGAGAAATTACATCTCGATCACGTAATTGGTAATGAGTAGGTAAACGTAGATTATATCTAAGATCCTTTGCATAAAGAAGACCTTTTGTTAGATCTGTATGAATTTCATTTGCCAAGTCTTTGATTGTTGCTCCATTTTTTAATAAAATTAGATCTGGCAACACTCTTCCTTTCTTATCTGAAAGATTGTCCTCGTTAGCAACTGGATAGACAGAATTCATTTTCAATAATTTGAATACAGTTACATTGATAGCAAACTGTACTCCAGTCCGCATATATTCCCCCATGATATCTTTTTTTATAAATTCAAGTGCTTTTTGTTGTTTTTCATTTAATGATTCAGGTTTGATTATATCAAATTGTTCTGACCCTGGTGAATATTTGATAAAATCTTGCTGTTCTGCACGACGTAGTGTTAATTCACTATCAGCACTTGCTGGAACAACAATATTTTCATTATATCTTTCACGAAGTCTATTGAAATTTTTATCAGCTCCGGAAACATCAATTTTATTTGCAACAATCAGAGTTGGCTTTGAAATTTTTCTAAGTAGTTTTGCAAGTTTTTTTGTATCAGTTGTATCAAAGTTATCAAATTCTTTCTCTTCGAGATTTAGTAGTTTTAATGCCTCAATTAGATGAAGTTTTTTGACTCCTATTCCCTGATAGAGCTCCGTTAATGCATCAATTACCTCAGTTCCTGATTTTATTAGTTTTGAAACTTTGTCACGGTTGCCTTCCATGATTTTTTGGTACCACATAATCAACTCTTCTTCAATATCAGCAAAATCAGATACAGGATCACCTGTTCCAGCCTCTGTAATCTTACCAGATGAATCTATACCACCAGAACAATCTACAACATGTAACAATGCATCAGATTGTGCAGCGATTGATAAGAATTGGTTTCCCAGACCCTTACCTTTCCATGCATCCTTTATCAAACCAGGTAAATCAATTAACTCTATTGGGATATACCTCCATCCATCTACACATTTTGAATTATTAGGTTCATCTTGTACGTTGAATTCTGGATGTACGCATAATGTTATTGCATTTCCAGTTGATGTTTTAGCTTCTTTTGTAGTAAAAGGATATGATGATATTTCTGATGTATCTAATGTTGCAGAATTAAAGAAGGTGGTTTTTCCAGTATTAGTTTTCCCAATAATTCCAATCTTAATTGTCATGAGTAAAAATTACGTAGATGATATTTATTTATGACTAAGTTTTTCACATGTATTTTTCAATTCTTTGACATGCCAAAGTATTTCATCAAATTCCTCACTAGTAAGTTCTGAATTCCATTTCTCCAACGTAATTTTTGAAATCTCTAGTTTGTTGTGAATTTCTATTTCTTATTTGAACAAAATTATCAATTTGTTCATTCAAGGATTTATTTTGTTGTAAAATCTGTTCAGTTGACTCCTGAATTTTATTTGCCTTAACTAATTGAAGATTTTTTTCTGATGTTAAATCTCGTTCTGATTCAGTTTTAAGCTTAGTTGCAATATCATAATTTTTCTTCAGTGATTGCATTTCATGCATTAATGACTCACGTCTTTTAATTACATCGTCATACTCCTTTTTTGCAGTTGAAATACTATTATTGATATCAGAAATTGTGTTTTGGTAGTGTAA
>CACLNC010000027.1 GCA_902608175.1 uncultured marine group I thaumarchaeote
ATTAGTGTAGATGGTAAGGAAATGTCTGCAACAGATTATGGAGTAGGACCAGTAGATGCATCATTAAATGCAATACAGAAAATCACAGGTCAAATCAGTGAAGTAAGAGTGAAAGAATATAGATTGGATTCAATATCAGGAGGTGCTAATGCATTGTGTGAAGTAACAATAAAACTTGAGGATGCAAAAGGTAATCTTGTTTCATCAAAATCAGTTGGTGAGGATATAGTTACTACTAGTGTTCAAGCAATGATTGATGGTATTAATAGAATAATGCTAAAGAAACTTCTAAAAGAAAAAAAAGTTTAAGCAAACTTTTGAATTGGAGATGTAAATGTATAAAATTTCATTAATTACCGGTGATGGAATTGGACCAGAGATTTCAGACTCGGTTAATTCTGTTTTAGAAGCAATACATGATAATTTAGATATTAAATTTGATATTAAGAAGCTCGAGGCTGGAGATACAGCATTGAAGAATTCTGGTCACGCATTACCAGATGATGTTATTAAATCAATAAAAAATTCTGATGTGTGTTTAAAGGCACCAGTTGGTGAGAGTGCAAAAGATGTAATTGTATATTTGAGACGAATGCTAGATCTCTATGCAAACATTAGACCGGCAAAATCATATCCTAACATGCCATCATTACGTGATGATGTTGATTTAGTAATAGTGAGAGAGAATACAGAGGATCTTTACACTGGTGAAGAGTTTGAAGTTGAAGGTGCGGCTGTTGCAATGAGGATTATCTCTGAAAAAGCATCGAGAAGAATTGCTGAATATGCCTTTACAACTGCTAAACAGAGAAATATACAAAAAAAGGTTACTTGTGTCCACAAATCAAATGTAATGAAAAAAACAGATGGACTTTTTTCTAGCGTCTGTTCAAACGTAGCAAAAAATTTTCCGGATATAAAACTTGAACAAATGTACGTTGATGCATGTTCAATGAATCTAATTCGTCAACCACAATTATTTGATGTAATTGTCACGACAAATCTATTTGGTGACATACTTTCAGATGAATCTGCGCAAGTTGTAGGTGGGTTAGGTATGGCTCCAGCGGCAAATATCGGTGATGATTTTGCTTTATTTGAACCGGTACACGGTGCGGCATTTGACATTGCAGGAAAGCAAATTGCAAATCCATCCTCTTTCATTTTGTCGGTAAAAATGATGTTAGATTGGTTAGGTGTTAAACACAGTGATACAAAATCCATTGATGTCGGAATAAAATTAGAAGAATCGGTTCTTGAATTGTTAAAATCTAATATTAAGACAAAAGATATTGGTGGAGAAAAAACTACAATTGAATTTACAAAAGAATTAATACAGAAATTAGTTTAATCTTTACTTTTCTTAATATCAGATGCTGGTGGATTTAACGACCAGAAAAACAGCATAAGGCATATTGGTATCATAATTATCACTATTGCGGCTAAAGTTAACCAGTAAAATCCGGGATCAAGACCTGGAATAAAAGGACCTGGATATACAGCATAGAACCATAGAAACCCAATGAATCCAAGCAACACTTTATTTTTCTTAAGTACCTTCCATCCAAGTTTTCTTTTTTGTATGTAACATTGTTTGCATCTGCTTTTATCATCTGTCATGCAAGATGTGCAACATCTTTTTTCACAAAAATAACATTTGCGTTCCGCAAACTTAGAACCACAAAAATCACATTCTTTCATATGTTATACATTGTTATATTACGGTTTTAATCTTTCAGGGTCTCTAGGATACAGTACTACCTCTCTTATATTATCAACACCAGTGATTATTGCTAGTAATCTATCAAGACCTAAGCCCCATCCAGAATGTGGTGGCATTCCCCAATCAAACACTTTGAGATGGTCCTCAAAGTTTTTTGGATCAAGATTCTGTTCTTTAAGCCTTGATTTTATTTTTTCAGGATCATGAAGACGTCTTCCACCAGATGAAAGTTCCAAATAACCATATTGAAGATCAAACGAGAGAGATAACTCAGGATTTTCTTCGTTCTCATGTATGTAGAATGGTTTTAACGCCATTGGCCAATCAGTCAGGAAATAGAACCCTGGATGATTTTCTCCAATAATTCTTAGATGTGAGTCTAACAGGTCGTCACCAAATTCAACTTCTTCATCATGTTTTTTTAATTCATCAAGAGCTTGAGAATAAGTGATTATTTCAAATGGTGATTTTGGAATTATAATTTTATTACCAATAAATTCCTGTTCAGAAATACAATTGGTTGAAGTAAATGTAAATACATCAACTACTAGTTTTTCAATCACTTTCATAACGTCAGTATAATCCATAAATGCCGCTTCTATGTCTACACTGGTAAATTCACTTAGATGTCTCCCTGTGTGTGATTTTTCAGCTCTATAAAATGAAGAAATTTCAAAAACTCTCTCTAATCCTAATGTCATTTGTTCTTTGTAAAGTTGGGGGCTTTGTGCAAGGTATGCTTGCTTACCAAAATATTCTAACCCAAACAAATTAGCACCGCCCTCACTTGCACTACCAATAATTTTAGGTGTGTTAATCTCAATAAATTTTGATTCTATAAGGCTATTCCTTATAGAATTCAAAACATAATGTCTAAGTTTAAAAATTGATGCAGTTTTTGTATTACGTAAATCTAGTGCTCTTGAATTCAATCTATTATCAATATCACTCTCTAGCCTTCCAATGGGATCAATTGGTAATGGATAAACTGCTTTGGAAAGTATTTCTATCTTTGTTGCCTTAACTTCAATCTTAAAGTCTCTTGCTTTAGTCTCTTGAACTAAACCAATTATTCTTACAACACTTTGTCTATTTAGTCCATCAATCATGTTCAACATTTCATCTTTGACAATGACTTGTGCTAACCCAGTAACATCACGAATTGTAAGAAATGCCATTTTACCTAATTTTCTAAAGTCCTCAACCCAACCACCAAAAATTACTTCATTTCCAACAATTTTGGTAGTTATATCTTCAATATTGTGAGTTCTAGTGATCTCCATCACTAAAAAGATGATTTACTACCATAAAATCTTAATCTAATCAGATTTTAGATCAATTATGGAGTTTGTTGTAGAAAATCTAACTACTAGATATAGCACATCAAAAGGTCTTGTTCATGCGGTAGAAGATGTTAGTTTTTCACTTAATGATGGTGAGTCACTTGGGATAGCTGGTGAAAGTGCATGTGGAAAAACTACACTGGGACTATCAATAATTAGGATGATTTTAAATGGAAAAATTAATTCTGGAAGAATAATTTTTGGAGGAAAGTCAATCTTGGATCTTAGTGAGTCACAATTTAATCATGAAATGAGATGGAAGGAGATTTCTATGGTCTTTCAAGGTGCTATGAATTCACTTGATCCTGTATTTTCAATTAATGAACAGTTTATTCAAGTGCTAAAAGAACACCATGTTATTGGTAATTATGACAAATTGATTTTAGATTCCATTTTGTCAGTCAACTTAGATAAAACAATCCTGAAAAAATTCCCACATGAATTAAGTGGAGGAATGAAACAACGCGTTGTTATTGCTATGGCATTATTATTGAAACCAAAACTTGTCATAGCTGATGAACCAACCACTGCATTAGACGTTCTTATACAATCTCATATAATTAATCTCTTAAAAGAATTAAAAAATGATGGTTTATCATTAATACTAATTTCACATGATCTTGCAATAATTTCTGAGGTTGCAGAAAAAATTGGTATTATGTATGGAGGAAGGATGGTTGAATTTGGTAAATCGTCTGATGTGTACAAAAATCCAAAACATCCTTACACAAAGGCATTATTGCAATCAATACCATCAATAAAAAAAGAATTGAAACCTGCATACATCAAGGGGACTCCACCAAATTTACTAAACCCAAAATCTGGGTGTAAGTTTTTTGATAGATGTCCTGAAGCAATGGAAAAATGTAAAAAAGATCCACCTAAATTCAAAACTGATTCAGGTTATGTGGAATGTTGGATTTATGAATAACGTTTTACTATTGGTAAACACGAATCAATTATTCTAAGCATTTCACTACGAACTACTTTCCTATCAATCGTAATCCATATTTTTTTATCAATTATACTAAATGATATTGTTTGAACATTTTCTCTTTCTTCCCAAACAAACTCTACATCACCAAGTTGTGCATCAAACTGTTCTTCTAATTCATTCTTTATTGCGATCTGTGCAAATTGATATTGTGTACTCTTTTGATCTAATAGAGGCTCTAATCCATCTCTTCGGAAATGTGCTAGAAGAGCACCAGTTCTACTTATTATCCCAACAAATCTAATATACGAACTAATATTTGAAATTAATTCACAGATCTCATTATTATCATTTTCAGACATTGTGTTATTTTTCAATTTCTAATATTTTAATATGTAATAATTCGCTCAGTAATTTTCATAGTTAAATATCTAAACAAAAAATATGCACTATTGGAAATTTTAGATTTTTTACCTATACCGACTGAAATTGGTTATGTAAGTTTGATCCTTATCAGTTTTTTTGGCTCATTAATTCCATTTGTACCAATTCCATCATTTGTATTTTTGGTGACTATGTCTGTTGGTGAACAGTTCGATATTCATGTATTAGCAATTACTGCAGCATTTGCATCAACTGGGGCAAAACAGATAATTTTCTACGTAAGTTATGGTGGACGAAAAATTATATCTGAGAAAACCAAAAAAAGAATGCGTCCATTCCAAAAATTAGTTAAACGATATGGTGCATCAGCTGCATTTGTTGCAGCTGCCACACCTATACCTGATGATATAATTTATGTTCCATTAGGACTTGCAAAATACAATCCTAAAAAATTTTTTATTGCAACATTGTTAGGAAAACTTGTTTTATGCTATGTTCTCGTTTTAATCTCACATTATATGGGATTATCAATACTGGAGCCAATACTAGAGGATCTTGATGACCCAACACCTATTTACATTGGTTTGATTATGTTTGGTGCTATTATGACAGCTGTTGTAATATTACTTCTGCGATTAGATTGGTCAAGAATTCTAGGTAGAGTTGCACCATGGACATTAGATGATAGTGATAAAACAAATAGTGATAAAACAAATAGTGATTAGTACTTAAAACTAAAATTCCATAATTTTTCAGTTCCAGACGAAATACCAATCCGAGGTTTTTGTAGAATATTTTTTACTTTCATTCCTTCACTTATGTATAATTCCGCTTTTTTTGTTAAATCAACACCATATTGTTTTTTTGTTATTTTCATTGCTTGTGTTAGCTTACCTGGACCATTTGTAATGTTTAGTTCATCATTGCGGTTCCTATTTTTTTTCATAATATTGATTCCATCTTGTGGTTGTATACCACGAATCAGAACTGCCCCAGCACTCTGGTTCTTACTTTTTGCTACAACATTAAACATGAAATACATTCCATACGTAAAGTAAACATAAGATATACCAACTTGATCAAACATAGCTTTGTTCCTTTTTGTTTTTTTATGTGATGCATGACTAGCCGGATCATTTTTTCCTCTATATGCTTCTGTTTCTATAATTATTCCAGATAATTTTTTGTCACCAATTTTTCTTACTAAAGTTTTTCCTAGTAATTCTTTTGCAACCTTAACAGTGTCTCTCTGATAAAACTTTCTTGGTAAGATCCCTGATTCAGTATGCATTATTTTTCTTTTAACAGTTTTACTATTTTTTTTATATCATTTTCAAAGTCTTTAACAAGTTTTTGATTATAGATCACAGCTGCTGGATGAAAAGTTATAAAATAAGAAAAACCATCTTTCTGTACTAATTTGCCATGATTTTTCGAGATCTCACTTCCACCTAGGATTGTTTTGTATGCAGTATTTCCTAGCAGGCAGACTATCTTTGGTTTGATTAAAGAAAATTCATTTTTTAGGTACATTTGACATTGTTTTGTTTCCATTTCGGTTGGCTTTCTATTTTCTGGCGGTCTACACTTTACAATATTTGTGATGTAAACCATATCTCTAGTGAGTCCAGCGTTCTCTAACGCAGTAGTTAGTTTTTTTCCAGCTGATCCAATAAATGGCTCACCATTAACATCCTCAGTTCTACCTGGGGCCTCTCCAACAAATATGACTTCTGCATTTTTGTTTCCTTTACCAGGTACAGAATTTTTCCTTGTTTTACATAAATCACATTTTTTACAACCAATAATTTCTTCTTTAAGAAGTTCTAGTGATTCATACATACTCAATATGGTAAACTAGATTTATTTTAATTATAGATATCTGAAAATAATTTGCTTATCTGATTTTGTTTGGTCTCCAGTTAAAGCAAAATTATTCAATGGATACATTTCCTTGTATTGTTTCATAAAACTCCATGCAACATCATGGTTTTTGAAGTCTATTCTTATACCAGTAATTTTTGTTTCATTTCCAAATACATCGAAGCAGATTATTTTGTACGTTTTTGGTTTATTATGTGGTCTAGCTTTAAGAAACCAAGCAATTGCAAACACAAAAACTGCACCTAAAATTATTGCAACCCCAGCATCTCTGAAAAAATTTGCAAATAAATCAGGTATAGTTTGACTGAATAATACAAAAACAAATGTAGAAAATGAAATTACCGAGATATATGTTATAATGAATGGTTTTAGATTGAAGATCTGTTCCACTAGATTCATGCAGTGTATAGTTCTAAATCAAATTTAACCTTTTTTGATTGATTTAATCTGGATCTTCGTAATTTTCTTTTCTTTCAGTAGTTTTTTGTGAGTCATCCATAGGTTTCATTTTACTCTCTACAACTTTCATACGATCATTATATCCTTCAGCATATTCAAGTTCATCTGGAACAAGTGTAGCAGGATGGATAAATCCTTGGCTTCTCATAGCCATTGCCTTTTTAGTTGCAATCTCACGAATATAATCCCAATCTGGTGTTGAGAACCCATCAAATGGTCCAGTAAACTTTCCATTATGCATACTAAATACAAGTGATTCAACTATTGGAATACAAAAGTTAATGCTTGCAGCAGAGTTTAGTTTTACAGGCATTAATGGCATATTATGACTTCCTCTAGTATTACCTGCAACATAATGAGGATTGTTAAACACACTACCAGCTTCTTCTGTAGCAGGAAATAATTTTTGTGTACGGATAAGACAAATTGGATCATCTTTCCCAACATATGTACCAGCTATATTATGAAGTCGATCAGTTGATGCATCTAGAATTGGCTCACCTTCTTTTGTTTCAATTGAAGAAACAACATATCGTCCTGGATACATTAATGCAGCTTCTATAGTTGGTTTGTCTTCCCATAAAGATAATTTTGCAATTTGTGCTTTCTCTACATCCATGATATTGAAAACAACACCTTTTGCAAGTGATTTATTTACAATTAGTCCAGTATTACTTAGTCCATCTACAAACAATCTATAAAGTGGATAATTAAAAGCACCAGGCTCTGTTTTGTCTGCAGCAAAAACTGTAAACGCTTCGTTCGCTCTTTCTTCAAATTCTAATTCTGCAACACCAGGACCCATTCCTTTAACGTTACCAGAGAATGAATCTTTTAGAAGATCTTGTCCAGCACCGTAAAGTCCTTCTTCTTTTGCTACTTGTGTACCAGCTTCAAATGCTTTCCAAGCTAATCCATGAATATCTTTGCTGTCCGTACCTTTTGTATGACTCATGATTATGTGAACATCGTCACCACAATACCCTATGTAATAGTCAATTAGCAAGTCTGCTGATTTCTTGATCGTATAGTTTACAGCATCAAGAAGACCATCACTTGGTTTTGTATGACCTCCTATTCCACCTACATCTGCTTTGATAGCTGAAACTGTGATTTTCATAGGGTTGTTTTTTTTATCTTTGATTTATAGTATATGAAAATACCAAAAACTGTTAAAATTTTTTAAAAAAAATGCTAAGTTTAATAAAGCCTATCTACGTCGAATTTGATATGGCAGATAAACCACACCTGAATATGATTATTACAGGGCATATAGATAATGGAAAATCTACAACTATGGGTCATTTTCTAATGGATTTAGGTGTAGTTGATGAAAGAACAATTGCTGCACATGCGAAGGAATCTGAGGAAACTGGAAAAGGTGACACTTTCAAATATGCTTGGGTTATGGATAATATCAAAGACGAAAGAGAAAGAGGTATCACAATTGATCTTGCTTTTCAAAAATTTGAGACTCCAAAATACTTTTTCACATTAATTGATGCACCTGGACATCGTGACTTTATCAAAAACATGATTACTGGAGCATCTGAGGCCGATGCTGCTGTTTTGGTACTTTCTGCTAAAGAGGGTGAAACAGATACTGCAATAGCACCTGGCGGTCAAGCTAG
>CACLNC010000028.1 GCA_902608175.1 uncultured marine group I thaumarchaeote
TAATGTATATTCCTCCTGCATCATCAATTCCAAGAATATCAAGTTCACCTGTTTCCAATCCCACTTCTACAGATACTGGAAACCATTTTTCTCCTTCCTCTGAATAATTACGTATTGGAAATACCTCGGGATTATAGATTATCAGTTTTGATAAATCTAATTCTAGTGGAAAAGAAGTAGATTGCAGATCATCAAATTTGTCATTTTTCTTGATTAAAACGCCCATGACTCTAGCTAGAAATCTCCTGAATTAGTATTTTGGTATAGTATCCTTAGTATGCAGACTCTACACCTGTGATTTAAGACCAAACTCATTCTATATTATATATGGAAAAAGTAGCAAAAATCAAGCCAGAGTCTAGGTTAAAATCTCTATTCGAGTCTGTAATTGACATTGTAATTGGATTTTTATTTTATCTACCAGTGAATTTCTTTGTTCTTCCATTGTTTGTTGATGTAATAGCAAATCAGGATTTTATTGGAATGTTAACTATCAGCCTAATATTCACGTCAATTGCACTTGTTAGAAAATTCACAATAAGACGATGGTTTGAAAACATGAAGGCACAATCAAGATTATCTTAAATCAGAAATTCGGCGGCGAATTCCCCTTCTTTTGATAACTTGAGCCATCTGTTTCTCCCAATCTTTTCCGTTTCCACAAAACCCCACTCGTTCTCAAGTGGCTGAATAATGTTTTTATCAAGACTTGCAAATCTTGCCTGTTCAAAGTTCTCCTCTTTTGCACCAACATTGATTAGCTCATTTTCTTCTGCAAGTGCAGCAAGCTCCTTTTTTGTAATCTTCTTTTTTCCATGAATAATTCCTAGTGCACCAAGAAGTTTGTTACTTGGGGTTCTAAGCTGGTAGGTTGGAAGAGGATAGATCTCTTTTACGCCGTATGTTTGTTGTTCCTTTCCCTTGAAAACTGGATATTCTTCTGCCATCGCATAGTATGGATTGATGTTTGTTCTGTTATCAAAGATCATACATGCCATCATGCATCCAACAGCATGAATCTTTGATCCGCTTGCAATATTTACATAGATGTCATTTTCACGTTCGCTAAGTATTGTCTCTTTTATTGTTTTAATTATTGAAAATAACCGAAATCTATCGGCCTCGATAACTTTAACTGGAATATTTTTTTCCTTTAGTTTTTTTTCAATCTTTTCTAGATATGGAGCAGATTTGTCAACAGATCGATTGTCGTGTCTTAGTAGATAGACCTTGTCTGCTCGCATTTCTACTGCAGGATTCACAACTCTGTCTATCTCAAACCCTACCGGGGCTATATGTACACGTAATTTTACATTTCCAGGCATAATAGTATCTATAGTATGCATACTATACACATATTATTTATAGGTTTTGGTAACTAAAGAATAACCAATGACGAACAAATACATAATTTTGTTAGTAGCCGTTATAGCAGTTGGTGTAATATCACCTGCCTTTGCTGTAAGCATGGAAGATGCCACACATGTAGTCTACGGTGACGAACTAAAGACTATGATGGAATTTGATACAAATGCAGTAATAGCTTTTACAGGTGACCCAAATGGACTCAAAGGATTTGAACTCTACGATAAGAGTAAAGCACCAAACACTGACAACTGTCAATCCGGTTGGGGTGACGGTGAGTATTCTGTATGTATCTTTCAGACAAAGAACATGGAACTTGGATATCACGAATGGTTTGACAGAACCACAGATACTTGGGGCAAATTCTATATCATGGAAGCAGTTGAAGTATCAACAACAAGCACTTCAAATTACCAAGAGGTAAGTGATGCTGCCAAAAACTTCAAAGCACAAATTGAAGCAAAGTTGAACGACAAGCTTGTACCACTGAAAACAGAGATTGATGATCTCAAGTTCAAACTGGCAAACAGTGAAGAACGTGAACAGAAGTGGCAATCTCAAGTAGCAGAACTCGAAACCGAGAGAACCTCATTACAAACAAAGTTACAAGCAGCACAAGATAATGCAATATCTGCACAAACAAGTATTGAGGAATTATCTACTGCTAACGCTACAATAGAACAATACAAGAAAGATGCTGAAAACTGGAAGGCTGTTGCTTTAGAACAGTTGAAAGTTATGGCAGAAGTTCTAGGTCTGTTCTAGACTAGGTCTTTGGAGAACATTGACCCTCCCCCCACTTTTTTTAGATTTTATTTTCAAATAGAAGCGATCCAAAACCGCGACCGTAAGTATTTCAAGCTTGCTAAATTTTTTCATTTCACGCCTAAAAATAACCTGAACCGAAGTATCTATATTCTACTTTTGCATATACTACATTATCTCGTTAAGCAACTGCCGCAAAAAGCAGGAACAGCCTGGATTTGTGCCTGTAAATTGAGTCTTTTAGCGAAGGCTAAAGGTTCTTTGGTTAGTGTTCTTACGAGCCAAAAAGCATTCGAAAATTGGTACCAAAAGTATTCCAGATTACTTCAAGATGGTACAAAGCGGCAGCGATTGTTTTCTGGCTCTTTACGATTAACAAATTTGAAAATGGGAAATTACAATGATTGAATTTACTAGAATGGAGGATTTAGAATGGTATTTCCAGTAATTGTTGCACTGGGCCTACTTTTTCTCGTAGCAGTCTATTTTGCGGTGATGTATTGGTATATTACATTACCAATAATTGTCTTGGCTGCAATCTTGGTCAGACATTATCGAATAAAAAATAAGAAACGAGAAGAAGAGAGAGCAGCTGCAGAACGGAGAAGACAAAAGTTTCAGGAAGAACGCAGACAACGTGAAGCTGAACAAGAAACTGAGCAAGAACGGAGACAAAGAGAAAAAAGTTATGAGAATGTGAGAGATGCATTTGAAAATCTGTTTAATGCATTTTTTGCATATCACATGAGGATAGCAAAATATTATCAGGTACTTGGACTAGAATCAGACGCAACATATGATCAATTAAAGAAAAGGTTCAGAGAACTTTCCCTCAAATATCATCCGGACAGAAACAAATCTCCTGATGCTGAAAAAAAGTTCAAGCAAATTTACAAAGCATTTACTGTAATTAAAAATCGCATGGAGAAAAATAGGAGATATGAGAAATCACAAACTCATTAATTTTCTAAAAATGTTCAACTGGGGTAGATAAGCATTTTTTGAAACGTCACGGATAGTAAGTATTAAAAGCGATTAAATCATAATCGTGTTATGAAGTCAGCATATCTTGTTTGACATAAACCAAATTCACTTTTGCGAATCTGGCTGGTTGACTCCATGAAGAAGTAACATCAAAGGTAGGACGCCTAGAACTTCTCTAGACGTAAAGATATCAACAAAGTGTAGTGTGTGCTGTGACACACCTAGTCGTCCTATCTTTTCACATTTTCAGGCAAGAATTAGGCATGAAAACAGTATGGATAGTAGCCATACTATGGCCATAGTTCTTAAAATCAATGATAGCATATAAAGTATGGGTAATATTATAATGACAAAAATTACAGAAGGATCCTCTATTGAGGATAAGGCAATTACAGAGCCTTCAAAAAAATCTGGAAATGATAGCCAGTATGAATCTGTAGAAAAAGTATCAGCAGAACAAAAAATCCTTTCTGAACTAGACGAGAAAGATAAGATCATCAAGGAGCAGAAGGAGAAAATAGAAAGTCTAACTGATGACAGTACCAAAAAGGAACTGCATGTTATCAGATTTGTAGCAGTCGAGTTTAATCGAAAGCATTACAAGTCTGGTGAAGACGAAGTAAATGCTTACCTTGAAAAAGGATTCAAGGTGATCAAGGACTTTCAAACTCCAAGTGGATTAGTGATGGTTCTTGGCTACAAGGACAGGAGATTTGAAAATGGCGAGTAGCCTCTGGCTCTACCTAGGAATATTTCTGACATGCTCTGGAGTAGCAACTCCTGCCGGAGTTATAATGTTGGTAATTTATTTTTGGGATGATCTCAAAAAGAACTTCAGGTTCTCTCAACACAACGAGAACACATTCAACATTAACAATCTGAATGTCGATTCAGATTCTAGTGGAAGTTCCGGATATGGAAGCTCTGATCCAATGGATGAGTACTCGCAAAACACAAAGGAGAGAATGAAATGAGCCTTTGTCAAAAATGTCTAAAGGACAGCAAAAAACACACAGAGAAACAATGGGTTACACATCAGGAAGAACTGAAGCAAGCAAACAATGTGAAATGTAATCTCTGTCAGAAGAAGAAGGGTGCTCATAGTGAAAGCCTCTGGGAGATACACAAGTCAGTAATTTTGAAGGCTATGTTAAAAACCAGACACAAAAAACTATGGGTCATACAACAAGGTCTTGGATTACAATGTCCGGCATTGCTTGACAATGAATTTCGAGACCAAGATGGTATGAATCCAACTGAATGGCTTGTACCAATCTATATGGAATGTAGAAGTTGTGGCCATTTTGTGGGAGATTCTGAGATGAATATGGCTGACATCTTGGGTAAAATGTGCCTAAAATGCTTCTGCGAAGAGACTAACCAGGAATACAACTGGTGGGATGTGCCAAAATGAGATGCACAACATGCCATAAGGTTGTTCGACATCCAGGAAAGTTAACTCGCCTAAAGCAAATGTGTGGTATTTGCAGAGGATGGCGCACCAAGATTCAAAACAAAACTGGAGTAGTTCTGAAATGAAAACATGTCCAAAGTGTAAGAGCAAGAATATCACGGAGACTATCTATGGTTTACCTGCATCTCCACCAGATGAGGATCTTCAGAAGGAGATTGACGAAGGAAGAATCGGGTTTGGAGGTTGTTCCATATTCCCTGATTCGAAGCGATTCTGCTGCAATAATTGCTATTTTGAGTGGGGTAGACCATGAGCTTGTTTTTGTACCAGGTGGGGATCGTTATTCCATGACTAGTCTAACCTTCTACGGTGGAGTAAACGAAGTTGGAGGAAACAAGATTCTCCTAGAGGACAAGGATACCAAGGTCTTCCTAGATTTTGGGATGAGTTTTGGAAAGCGTGGTGCCTATTTTGACGAGTTTATGAGCCCAAGAATTGCTGCAGGACTCAAAGATTTCCTCGAAATGGGATTGATTCCAAAATTAGACGGAGTGTATAGAAATGATCTTAATGTAATGCTTGGTGAACAACCAAAACCAGCTGACATTGATGGTGTACTACTAACACATGCACATGCAGATCATGCAGATTACATTTCATTTCTACATGAAGATATTCCAATTTACATGGGTGACACTTGCAAGTTAATTTTAGAAGCAATACAAGAGCGAGGACAAAGAAGTTTTGAAAAAGAAATTTTATCATTCAAGCCAAGAACTGCCGCGGGAATAGATAGAAAGTCTGATGAAGTAGAAAGAACTGTCAATACTTTTAGAACTGGCGACAAGTTCAAGGTTGGATCATTAGAAGTTGAACCAATTCATGTAGACCATTCAGTTCCTGGTGCTTATGGTTTTATCATTTACACATCATCTGGTCCTGTTGTATACACTGGTGATATCAGACTACATGGAACAAGACCTGACATGACTGAAGATTTTGTAAAAAAGGCAGCAGAAGTTGATCCTATTGCATTGTTATGTGAAGGAACAAGAATTACAGATCCTGAAACTGATGAATCTGAACAAAAAGTCTACAATGATTGTAATGCACATGTAAAAGATAATGATGGGCTAGTAATTGCTGATTTTAATTTTAAAGACATGGATAGAATGCGAACATTTTATGACATTGCAAAAGATAACGATAGAAAGTTTGTAGTAGACATTAACAATGTTGCATATCTAAGACATTTATCAAAAGATCCAAAGCTTGGAATTCCTGATTTTTCTGATGAAAACATTGCAATCTTTAAACCACTAAAATCATCCTGGTCAAAATCTCAAAAGGACTTGTTTGATGAACCAAATCTAATCACTGCAGATGATGTCATAAAAAATCAAGAGAAGATGGTTTGTGCATTTTCATTTTGGAACTTTGGCTCTTTAATTGATATCAAGCCAGCCTCAAATTCACTGTATATTCACTCTGCAAGCGAACCATGGGATGATGAGGGCAGATCTGATAAAAAACGAGTAGATTTGTGGCTAGATCACTTTGGTTTGACCAGACTTCAAAGCCATTGTTCAGGCCATTCAAAGGGCAGTTACTTGCTTGAGGTGGTAAAAACAATTGATTCCAAGATGCTGTTTCCGATACATACTGAACACCCAGATGCCTACAAGAAGGTTACCGACAAGATTACCATAGTTGAAGAAGGAAGAAAATACGAATTATAGGGTTATCATGGTTTTATTGGTGACTTATAATCCGATCATCTTTATATCAAATTGCAAGTCCCGGATCTTGTGGTAACTAAGGCAGAGAGAAAAAAAGCATTAGAAGATAATACAAAAGATTTGGCTAAATGGCTGAAAGCCAATAAAGATAAAAAGAAAACAGGAAGGTTTGTCAAAACCATTTGGCACGGTAAAGTAAAAATTAAACCTACATACATGATTCCAAGGGATAAATTATTACTCAATTTTCGTAATCATAGATTCACAACAGAATGGGACAATCTAAGACAAAAAACGAATTAAACAGAAAATAGATCCTGAATTTAATCCATTTAATGATGATGATATAGAAACAATCCGTGCAGTAATTCGAGGTTCAGATCCATATAATTCCTCAAGAGTTGATGCGTTTGAGGAACTTGTCGAAGGAATGGAGAGAGCTGCAGGTGAAGTTCCAGATTCAAACGGACAAGAACAACCAGGAATTGTTTTATCTGATGGAACTTATGTTAATGGTAATAGAAGAGATACAGCTTTAGAATGGCTTACGAACGGAAAAGGAGTTAAAAAGAAAAGCAAAAAATTTGGAGCAAGAACAAAGGCATTTGATATAATAGAAGTAGGAATCTGTGATAAAGATACTACAGAGTCAGATATTAGATTAATGGAAATTCGTGAGCAGATTAGCATGGATCTACGAGATGAATATGATTTTATGAACGCGTCAATGTTAACTAAAGAACAATTTACTTCAGAAATGAATAAAAAAATAAAACCAACTATGAGTGGAAAGAAAAAACAGCAAGTCGAAGACACAATAATTAAAGAAATTGCATCACAAGGTTATTCGGGTAAAAAATCTGTTGCTAGAACAAGGGAGTATTTGGACTTCATGAAGTTTGTTGATCAAGTTTTAAAAGCTATGGGAAAAGAGGAACAGTATCATATAGTTAATCAGTCATCAGGTTCCGAGAAACCATTTTCGTATAAACTCAAAGGAGCAGTAAAACATTGGAAAGCAAGACGCACAGTACGAGAAAAAATTGATTACGCAGAAATGCAGGCCGCTACAGTACACGTTCATCAAAAAGGAGGTAAAGATTTTCCTAGAGGTGCTAAAGGGTATAGAGCAATAGATTACACAATTAACAATCCAACATATGTTTCGGGAATCATGAAAGCAAGAGATCAGATGAATCTAAAAAATCCAACAGCAGAACAGATCAAAACTGCTGAAAAGCTGATTACAAGTGCAGTAAAAAAAGATGAGATTCAAAGAGCTGGACAAGCACCATATGAAGAACTAGAGGATGTTGTGGCTATGCTTAATCACGTGAATGAATCCTTAACAAAAGGAGGAGAAGTAGAGCAGAAATTACAAGTTTTATCAAAAAAGAAGAGAATACTAGATGAAATTGATGATAAAATGAATAGTATAGAAAGTGCTATTAAAAATTATGAAAAAAAGTCTAAAAAATAATTGAAATGTCTGTAAAAATTACGCTTAGTGATGGATTCTTAAAAATAGAAGGTGAAGCGAATGATAAATTCTTCAGTGATAGAAATGAGAATTATTTTTTAAATGGTTGGGAGTTTTTCCCAAGTAAAAAAGGTGAAAAGATCATTTGGGCAGGTACAATTGAAAAAAATGATGAAAGAGAGATAATAGATTATCTAGAAAGCGAAGGTCTAAAATTCAATGCAGATTCAAATTTAACTCAGAAAATTTCAAAAAAGAAAGAAGATGAAAAAACGGTATAAGAAAATAACAGTAAAAGGAACAAAAATTAAAACTACAACGTCCAGATTTAGAGCAAAGGGGGTAGCACAAGGGTTTGAATTAAAAAAATTTCAAAAAAGACCAGTTGAACATGGAGTTAGTATTTTATCAGAAGGCGGATATGGAATAGCAAATTTTTCTGTACCAGGCGCAGGAAAAACAGTAATGACTTATGCAGTGTATAATGAATTAAAGAGACGAGGTATTGTAGATCAGCTTTGGGTTATTGGAC
>CACLNC010000029.1 GCA_902608175.1 uncultured marine group I thaumarchaeote
AAACAATCCTTCTTTCATCTTTTTTACCATTTGGTAATTTCTCATTAATTAATAATGCATTTCCAGTTGGTGGTACAACATTTACTGTATCACCTTCTGCCGCTCCAAACATTTGTGTTGTTACACGACCTGGTAGTGGTTTTCGAACCCATCTAAGTACAAGTTCATAATATCTTTTGTTTTCAGGATGAGATGCTAATGAATATGCTCTTCGGACAACCTTATGATCCTCACTTGGAATTGGCATTCCTACTGTGATAAATTGACCAGTTTGATAGTCTGGTACTACACCATCTTCTGGAACAAGTCTAAAGATAGAGAGATCTTCTTTTAATAGCTCAACATATGTTATTTTTGCTTTACCTTCTGCCATACTCCACTAACTCCGTATTTTGTGGTTAATAAGTTTCATTGAAATAAGTCTCACCTAATGCTAATCACATAAATGCAGATCAGTCTGAATCATTAGTCAGGGCCGGTCGTTCAGCCTGGTAGGATGCGCCCATGGCATGGGTGAGGTCAAGGGTTCAAATCCCTTCCGGTCCACCATTTTATTCTAAAACTTGAGAAACTATATTGAATTAAATATTCATACTTAGAATTTTTTCTATTTCTGGATCATTTTCTTTCTTCAATTTAGAAATATTTTCTGGACTAATTTTTTCGCCAATTAAGATTGATGCATAAAGTGCGCTTCTTTTTACTTCAATGTTAGAATCAGAAAAACAATCATGAATATTTTTACTGAATTCTTTTGCCTTAAGATGCCCAAGTGCACCTAAAGCACAAGATCTAACCATACTGTTATCATCATTTGTAAATTTAGCAATTTCTTTAGTTGCAGTTTTATCATTTCTGTTTGCCAAAACAAGTATTGTGAAACCTCTAACGTTCTTACTATCTGATTCAAGATGATTTATTAGGATATCAGAAATATTTTTTGGGTTTAATACTAATGTACTAAATGCTTCACCTCTTACTCGAATTTCTGGATCATCTAGCATTTTTATTATTTCAGAGATTACTTCAGTGTTATCAGTTTCAGTGAGCTGTGATAAAATCTCAATTTTTTCTGATATAGAGCCACTATTCAAAATTTGATAAATTTGCTCAATTGAGATTGTCATTCCATTTCTAGGTTTAAATTATACTTGATATATTTAACCGCATGACGACCGAACAAGACGTCTCTGAAAAACGAGATACAATTTTCATTGGTAAAAAACCAATTATGGCGTATGTTACATCAACGCTAATTCAATTGGCAAACTTACCATCTGTGCGAATCAAGGCTAGAGGAATGAGTATTGGAAGAGCTGTTGATGTAGCACAAATAATTTCAAGAAAGACCGAGAACGTAGGTTACACAATCGGTCAGATCCAGATAGGATCAGAAGCTCTAGAATCACAGGATGGAAGAACTAGAAATGTTTCCACCATAGAGATTGAAGTAAAGAGAACCTAATTCTTTACTAGCCTTCTTTTCTTTTTATTTTGAGTATTTTTTTTCTAAACTTCTAAACTTTGTTAGTTCTACAATATCATTAAACTGATTAAAATCAATAAGATTTTTTCTTAATTTCGTTGTAGATCCTGATTTTTTTAGTTCTTTAAGAATCTGTAGTGTCGCAAATGTATTTGCATATAATATTGATAATGGATATAAAATAATTTTGTATCCCATTTTATGCAAAGATGCTGTTGAACTTATTGGTGTTGCACCTCCTTCGATCATATTTGCAACTAGTGGTGCATTTATTGCCTTACCAATTTTTTTCATCTCAGCAAGAGATTTTGGTGCTTCAACAAAAATTACATCTGCACCAATTTTTTTATAGTGTAATCCACGTTCAATTGCGTCGTCTAGACCTTTTGTTGCTCTTGCATCTGTTCTAGAAACAATGATGAAGTCTTTACTACTTCTAGCATCAAGTGCAGAACTTAGTTTTTCTACATATTCATCTCTTGGAATAACATCTTTTCCTTTCATATGACCACATCTTTTTGGCCATTTTTGATCTTCTAGGAAAATACCTGAAACACCAGCAGTTTCTAATTCAGAAACTAACTTTCTAACTGTAAGTGCATTACCATAACCAGTGTCAACATCTACTATTAATGGAACATTGATTGCGCTTGATATTCTTCTTGCATTTTCAATGGTTTCAGTTGATCCAATAAAACCATAATCTGGTAAACCAAGTAAAGTTGCAGATGTACCATAACCAGTTTGAAACATAGCTTCAAATCCAACTTTTTGTGCAATCTTTGCTCCTATTGCATCAAAAACACCAGGAATAACAAGTGGTTTTGATTTATCATTAATCATCCGACGCAAACTTTTCATGAATATTTTGTAGCCATGAATTATTTATGATTATATGACAAATAATGTATTAACTTAGACGTTCAAAACATCTTCATGTTAAATCCAAAATTTCTTGGGATAGGAATTGCTGGAATAGTAATTATTCTAGTAGTTATATCTATATCAGATTTCCAAGTTTCTGAGACAAATAATGATGATATTTTATTAGATGAGAATGATATAATCAAAGAGATTGATTTTCTAGGCGATTCACCTCTTTTTAGATTATTTATCTATGAAGATGATATAGGTATTCTACCAAATGGTGAGTCGTATATACTAGAGATCCAAGCAGAATTCAAAACTGGTCTTGAGCAAGTTTATGATGAAATCAGTGTTTTAAACGATAGACAAAATTCTGTTGTGGTATTTCCAATTTTTACCTCCAGTGCGTATTCATTATATCCGGCGGATATTTCTACTAGGGATTTAGGATTCTATGATTATTATGAAGGATTTTGTGATGGACCTATTACATGGGCGAATGATTGTCTTACTACTCAAATTAAGCCAGACATTCCTATAACTCACAATGCAAGCGGCATGGGTTATAAAATACTAGAGCTTTTAGGCTATGATATAATTACAGATATTGATGTTGACAAAAACCCAGAAATCCTAAAAAACTATGATAAAGTGATTTTACTTCATAATGAATATGTTACCAAAACAGAATTTGATGCAATAATAAATCATCCTAAAGTTCTTTATCTATATCCTAATGCATTATATGCAGAAATTTCCGTTGATTATTTAAAAAATACAATTTCATTAGTTCGAGGACATAATTATCCAGAATCAGAAATCAGAAATGGTTTTGGTTGGGAATTTGATAATACTCCAATGGAATATGATGAACTATGCGAAAACTGGAAATTTTATAATATAGATAATGGAATTATGCTTAACTGTTATCCTGAAGAAATAATCTATAAGGATACTAAATTTTTGAAGATGATTAAGGATTATTAAGATATTATTTTTTAGATTTAGCAGATTTCTCTAATTTCTCAAGTTCTGATTTTAGAAAGTTTTTGTATTTTTCGGTTTCCTGGTTTGTCATTTTTCCTACATTCGAACTTAATAGATTCCCTATTGTAGATACTCTTTCTATCATATCAGAAGCAAGAAATTCACCGATATTGGCTAGTCGGAAAACTACATCAAGTTGTTTTTTTACATAATCATTAAAACTATCAAGTTCACCAAGAGTTGATTTTCCTTTTTTACTTATTCTGTATTTGCCATCTGATACTTCTTCGATTAAACCCTCGTCTAACAGTCTACCAATCAATGGATAGATTAATCCTGGAGATGGTGACCATCTTCCACCAGTTTTTTCATTTGCAAGATCAATGATCTGTTTTCCAGTAAGAGATTTTTCTTTTAATGCTTCAAGTAGAAAGTATCTAGAGAAACCTCTTGGAATTACACTTCCAACCTTGTTTAGCCAACTTTCACTCATCACTAGCGATATCGCTAGCGATATATATTAATGCTTCTGTTACTATGACTGTTATAATACATAAGTAACCCAGCAATAGACTAAAAATCGAATGGTCTCTTCAATTGAATATGACTTGATTATAGTGGGATCAGGGTTAGCTGGTCTACGTGCTGCAATTGAGGCAGCTAAAAAGAACTCAAAAATTAGGATTGGTGTTGTTGCTAAAACACAGGTGATGCGTTCTCATTCTGTTTCTGCTGAGGGAGGAACAGCCGCGGCATTATACTCAGAGGAGGGAGATTCTATAGAATCTCATATTTATGATACTGTCAAAGGGAGTGACTTCTTAGCAGATCAGGATGTTGCAGAAAGACTATGTAATGAAATGCCAAATGAAATTTATCAACTTGAACATTGGGGTATGCCTTGGTCAAGACGTGAAGATGGAAAGATAGGGCAGAGAGCATTTGGTGGTTATAGCTTTCCACGGGCTAACTATGCTGCAGACAAAGTTGGATTTTATTTGATGCAAACACTGTATGACACTTGTCAGAAATTTTCTAATATAGAATTTCTAAATGAGTGGTTTGTTACTTCTATAATTCATGATGGAAGACAGTTTTGTGCTGTAACTGCAATTGAGCTTTCAAGTGGAGATTTCTATGTAATAAAAGGAAAAGCATTGATAGTATCAACAGGTGGTGCAGGTAGAATTTACAGTTTTTCAACATATGGTTTTTCATCAACACCAGATGGTTTGGATATGGCTTACAGAGCAGGAATGGCATTAAAGGATATGGAGTTTGTTCAGTTTCATCCAACAGGAATTATGCCATCAGGAATTTTGATTACTGAGGGTGCACGCGGTGAAGGTGGTTATCTGATTAACAAGGATGGACAACGATTCATGGAAAGTTATGCAGCAAGCAAAATGGAGCTTGCTCCACGTGACATCGTTTCTAGATCAATCATGACAGAGATTAAAGAGGGCCGAGGATTCAAACATGAGACTGGTGCAGACTGTATGAAATTAGATCTTAGACATATTGGTGATGAAGTAATAAAAGAAAAACTAGGCGGTATAAGAGAGATTTCAATTAAATTTTCAGGAATTGATCCTGCAAACGATTTATTGGACATTAGACCTGTTTGCCATTATATGATGGGTGGAATTCACACAAATATTGATGGGGCGGCTGAATTAAGTGGTGTTTGGGCGGCTGGAGAGGCAGCATGTAATAGTGCTCATGGTTCAAATAGATTGGGTGCAAACTCAACTGCTGAATGTTTAGTTTGGGGAAAGATTACTGGTTCTTTAGCTACTGATTTCATTCTACAAAATAAAACTGCTCCACCACTTCCACATGAAAATGTAGTCATTGAAGAAAAAAGAATCTATGATGGAATATTTCGTGGTAGGGGAGAAGTTAATCCATATGAAATTAGACAAAAATTAACTGATACTATGAATGAAAAGGCGTATGTTTATAGAAATGAAAAGGACTTGACTGAAGGACTAAAAATAGTGAGAGAATTACAAGCTCAGACATGGAAACATGTAGATGATCAGGCAAAGGAATTCAATACAAATTTTTCAAATGTTATGGAATTAGATTCAATGTTTAGAATTGCTGAGGTGGTTTTACTTGGTGCAATCAAAAGAAAGGAATCTCGTGGTGCTCATGCAAGAACTGATTATCCTACAAGAGACGATAGTCATTTTTTGCATCATACATTAGTATATCATGATCCTAAAGAACCAATTATGAAGACACATCCAGTTACAATAACTAAATACAAACCAGTGGAGAGGAAGTACTAATGGGAGATAACGATAACAAAGAAGGCTTCAAAGGAATGGCAAATCCCGGTCGCTATGGAATAGAACGTGTAGCGTATTGGTTGATGAGAATTACTGGATTAGGATTACTTGCATATTTTATTGCTCATATTTACGAAACCAGCACAATTCTAGACGGACCATCTGCTTGGAATGCTATGCTAGAAATGACTCAGACAACTGAGGGGCATATCTTTCTAACTCTTGTCATTGGAATGTGTGTTTTTCATACAGCAAATGGAATTAGATTAGTATTCGGTCATGCAGGATATGGGGTTGGAAAACCAGGAAGACCAGATTATCCTTATCCAGCTAAATCTCTTAACATGAAGGGCAAAGCTTGCATTTATGCCTCAATTGGTATAGCAGCATTAGCAATGTGGTACGGAATAGCTGTAATGTTTGGTGTATAGAATGAGAGAGAGTATAGTTATGAAAATACACTATGGTACTGCTTTAGGGGCAGTTGCTCTAGTAGCAATTCATATACTCATGCGTCTTACTGTTGACTTTCATGAATCTTTGACTTATGATGCAGTTGTTGCAAATTATCAGATGTTAGGATATGCATTATTGTTAGAATTAATTTTAATTTTAATTTCAGTGCATGGATTTAATGGACTAAGAGTAATCTTACTTGAGCTACGACAAGGAAGTGGGTATGAAAAAGGTGTAACATATGGCTGTATTGCGGGAATGGTTGTACTTATTGCATATGGAACACGAACTATAATTATGACAAACATGGGAATGATCTAAAATGGAACAAAAGATTCATCCTAAAATTAAGGAATATCAGGAAAAACAGGAAGAATCAAAAGTTGAAGTGCCAAAGGCTAATCTTGTAACACTTAAAATAAAAAAGTATAATCCTAACAAAGATTCTTCCTCATCATATCAAAACTATCAAGTTCCAGTTGAAAAATGGACTACTGTACTTGATGCATTATTAGATGTAAAACAAAACCTTGATCATTCAATCGGTGTAAGATATTCATGTAGACAAGCTGCATGTGGTTCTTGTGGAATGAAAATTAATGGAAAACCAAAACTAGCATGCTTTACAAAAATATCAGAACTAGACTCTACTGAAATTACATTAGAGCCAATGGATAATTTTCCAATCACACGTGACTTGGTTGTAGACTTTTCTCGTCTTTTTGCAAATCATAAAAAAATTATGCCATATATCATGAATAATGAATCAGAAATTAGTAATGGAACAAAAGAATTCTTGCAGGATCCAAAACATGTAGAGGAATATATCCAATTTGCTGGATGTATTAAGTGTGGATTATGTAATTCTGCATGTCCAACTATGGCAATGGATTCTTCCTTTGTTGGTCCACAAGCATTGGCTCAAGCATACAGGTATGTTGCTGATAATAGAGATAAGGGTAAAGACAACCGTCTCAAAGTTATAGATGAATCTCATGGAATATGGAGATGTCACTTTGCTGGTTCTTGCAGTCAAGTTTGTCCAAAGGGAGTTGATCCTGCTATGGGAATTCAACTTCTTCGAGGATATCTTTTAGGATTTAGAGATTAACTCTTACTTTTTGTGTGGATTAGGACTATTATTTACTTGATTGTTAATCTGTTCTGCCATAAAGTGATTTGAGACATTAACTTTCACATCATCAACTCCATCTATACTAAGAAGATTATCATGAATATCCTGGCATATTTTGAAACCAAATACAGCTGGACAAAATGGACTTGTTAGATGCAAGTCAATTTTTACTTCAGAATCTTTTATGTCAACCTCATCAATCAGTTCTAATTCAGTAATTGTTGTATTAATTTCAGGATCTACAATCTTAGAAAGCTCATCAAAAATATGAACTCTGAGTTGTTTAAGGTCTTGTGTCATTGATAACAATCCGTTGATGCTATATATAGCATTTAGCAAAGTAGATTCATGTATCGGTCTAGATTGGGCGGAACATTAGATGAAATTACACTTGATTATGTTTCATCAATGTCTGATGATACTGATATCGTATTTTATGATATTATTGGCAGTCAGGCTCATTCAATTATGTTGTATGAAAATAAGATACTTACAAAAAAAGATCTGAAAAAAATTCTTGTTGCATTGGAGGATCTGAAAAAAGGAAAAATCTCACAACCAGATTTTGAACCAGAAGATATTCATGAATTAATTGAATCATTGGTGATTAAAAA
>CACLNC010000030.1 GCA_902608175.1 uncultured marine group I thaumarchaeote
GTACACCAAATGACATTATTTATGCAAATAAAATTGTCCTAGAAAATATGGATCATAAATTATTTGGCAGTATGGAATCTGATGTATTAGTCAAATTTCCAGAAAAATATTCTATTGGAAAAAACTCTGTTATCAGAACAAGATGCACAATTATAGGTCCTGTAATAATTGGGGATAATTGTTCTATCGGAAATGATGTTACAATAGGTCCAAATGTAAGTATAGGTAATAATTCAAAAATTTCAAATTGTAAAATCAAAGATTCGATTATAATGACTAATTGTGTGATAGATGCAAACATTTCGATTGAAGATAGCATAGTGGCACACAACTCAGAAGTATCTTCTAATGAACAATTTGAAAAACAAATAGCTAAAAAATTACTTCTTGGAGAAGGAACAAAAATTACTTTATAACTAATATTTTAAAAATTAATTAGAAATAAATCATAACCTAAAGCACAAAAGTAGATCTTTTATTGAATAATATAGTATATGATTGTATGACAAAAATAAAGCCTGATAAGCAAAAAAGGATTGATTTTATTTCATCACAAATACGTGAAAACAGAATAGAACATCACTTTCTAAAAAATGAGTTAAAAAAAGAGTTGGAATCTCTTGATGATGATAAGAAAAATTCTGATGATAAGAAAAAGAGTTAGATCGTCAGTATGCCAGATATGAGCACGATTTAAACTGATAAGGTATCTATAGCCCAATAAACAATCAAAAAAAGATATGAAATACATGTGTAAAAGTTGTAAAACTCAATGTAATGACATCATGGACCATATAAGAAAGGTACATAAATTTACAGAAGGAATTATGAAATTACAACTAAAAACAAATCCAAATACTTTCAAAAATTGTTTTGAAGTAATAGATTCAGTTTAAACCGTCAGCATCATTGTTTACTGTTTTTTACAGATACATTGAGGGCGTTTTAGTTGACACTTGTTACAATAATGTCTTCGTGTTCGAGCTATTCCCATAGTCAAACATTGCGAGTAAGTGAATAAAGGTTTACTGTTTGACCTTGATCCGAAGGGATCCAAACATAGGATTAGAGTTATCACAAGATTGATCAGCTTTATCAGAAACGCTGTTCACATATTGGAATGAGAAAGCTTCCAAGACCATTCAAAATGCCATGGGGCAAAGGTATGGTCGTAGATGAAGTTTCAATATCTTCGAAATATCATGAACCAACAATCCAACTGCTAGAGTTTGATAACGGTGACAAGTTACTACGCTTTTGCTCTTATTCACACGGACGATTCAGCAGATCACCATTAATGATAGATGAAAAAGATCTTCGACGCCTGGGAAAGGCTGCTGCAAAGTCGAAGCAAATTCGTAAGCTAATCTCAAAACTTAGTTAATAGTATTGTATGCTTCACGGATTAGCTCTTGTGTCTTGTCCAAGTCTTGGTCCAGCTCAAGCTCGATAGTTTGTGTCTCCCTCCTGCTCTTTTGAATTTTAAGAAGAACCGATTCGTTTTGTGGCTCCACATCCACAAACCATCTAAATGCAAATGACTTGCAAAATACAACCCTGTGCATCCTAATGTCTTCCATTACATTGCTTCCTAGTGAAAAACAAAACTTCCTAAGCGAGTCCATCAAAGGCTGAACCTTGGGGTCAGCTTCCTTCATAAAATCGTCATAACTTCGATTCATTTCTTAATTCTCTCTAGTAATATTATCTAAAAATTTCTTCTATCTTTTTGCGTTTGTCTTTTCCCATCATAAAGAAAGCACCAACACCCAATAATGCGCCTGGAATTGCCAAAAATAGCAAATCTAGTATTGGATCTCCACACATATCATCTATCACAATAGCTTTTAGATAAATTGATCCTAAACCTAGAATTTTGCTTCATAATTCGGCGTTCAAATGAACTTTATCTCATCACTATGAGGAATTCAGAGAGAACCACGTCTAATCTATAATCATCAGCATTAATTCAACACATATCATCTATAATTATAATTCTAAAGCCAAGGATCTGCTAATTTTGAGGTAATAATTTAATACAATTAAAATGAATTTTTTACATGAATGAAAAATCGGATAACAATCCAAGGCCATTATACATTAAAAGGGTAGAGAAGGAAGATCCTGAAAAACGATTATCTGAATCACTAAGTAAAAAATATGGCGAGAGGTTTTCAGACTATAGAAAACAATATTTTAAAATTTTAGATAACCCAAAAAAATGAGTATGATTCAGTTGCAGAATATCCACTTAACGTCTTAGTTGAAGTTTTGAATAAATGTAATCTTGAATGCATTATGTGCTTATCATCACATAGAAAGGGTCCCACTAAAGTAATTGATGATGAAATGATTGATAAACTCTTCAAAGAATTCAAGGAGAATAATTTACCAGCCTTAATGTTTGGAGCAGGAGAAGAACCTCTGATGTATAAAGACATAGACAAGATGTGGGAAAAAGCAAATTCAATTGGAATTATGGATAATTTTCTGTTTACTAATGGGACGTTCTTAAATGAAGAAATGCGTCAAAAAATTATAGAAAATAAAGTTTCGCGAGTATTTATTTCAATAGACGCAGCAACTGAACAAACCTACAGAAAAATTCGTCAGACAAATAGAGGTATAGATGAAGATATACAAGGAAATAAAAAATTACAGATTATAAATGAAGATGAGAATAGGTTAGAAAAGATAGAGGATAATATCAAAAAACTAGTTGAATTAAGAGATTCGAAAAAATTATCATTACCACTAATTCGAGTCTCATTTGCTGTACAACATGCAAACAAACATGAAATTGAATTGTTTAAAACAAAATGGGAAAATGTAGTCGACTTTATTGAATTTCAAGAGACACAGAATATTGGTTATGATAAACTAGCTAAATTATCTGAAGAAGAGCGATGGAGGAGAAGAGAACCATTATACAAAAAAGATTACAAGAAAGATTGTAATGCACCATTTCATTCTGCAACAGTTTGGGCTGATGGGTCAGTAATTCCATGTTGTACTTTTCAAGGCAAAAATTTGACTTTGGGAAATATTAATGGTATTCCGGAATTAGGCATTCCAGCAACATCATTAAAAGAATTATGGAACGGTGAAAAAATTAATGAATTAAGAGAACAGTTTAGAACAGGAAAATTAAATATTGTTTGTCAGTCATGTCTGAATGCAAGACAAACAGAATTATGGGAAAATATTGAAGAAGAAAGAAAATAAAATTCTAAGGGAAAACCATGAAAATATGTAAAAAATGCATTCAACCAGATTCTAGACCTGGAATATACTTTGATAAGAATGGGGTTTGTGGAGCATGTTTGTGGGAAGAAGAAAAAAAAATAATAGATTGGGATGCGCGCTATAAAGAATTACAAAATATAGCTAAATGGGCCAAAGAAAATTCTACGGGTAATTATGATTGTGCAATAGGTGTAAGTGGAGGAAAGGATAGTACAAAACAGGCATTAACATCTCGAGATAGATTAGGATTACGTTGTCTATTAGTAAATAGTGAACCAACTGGAATTACAGAGATAGGCAAACATAATATAGAAAATTTAAAGAATTTAGGATTTGATGTAATTAGTCTAAGACCAAATCCTATAGTCATGAAAAAATTAGTAAGAAGAGATTTCTTCAAATACATAAATCCAGTTAAGATTACAGAGTATTCATTATGGGCGTCAACATACATTGTTGCAGAAAAATTTAACATACCATTAATAATTCAAGGAGAAAATCCAGGTTTAACATTAGGAGCTAGTAATACAGGAGTAGGTACAGACTCGAATGCAATGAAAGCAAATGAATTAAACACAATTGCTAAAGACTGGAGAGAATATCTTGAAGTTGATGGAATTAAGGAAGAAGATCTTTATTTTTTTAGATATAACAGAGAAATATTAGAAAAAAATGGATGTAAAGCAATATGGTTAAATTATTTTTTAAAAGAATTTACAAATCATGAAAATGCAATTTTTTCTAGAGAACATGGATTACAGTGGAGACGAGAAGATTTTGATCATGAATCAATTGGGACATATTCACAATATTTTCAATTAGATACGGATTCAACACAAGTTAATCAGTTATTAAAATTCATCAAATTTGGATTTGGGCAATGTATGGATCACGCATGTTATGATTTTAGAGAAGGTAGGATAACAAGAAAAGAGGCAATCGAACTAGTTTTGAAGTTGGATGGAAAATGCTCTGATGTTTATATTAAGAAATTTTGTGATTACATAGACATTACACAAGAAGAATTCTGGAAAACAGCTGATAAATTTAGAGGTAGTATGTGGAGTAAAGATGTTGATGGAGAATGGAAAAATGAAATTCGACATATATTAGAAACAGAAAGCAATGTCTAGATATGAATAAAATATAAGGTATAGTAAGATTTTTTATAACAAAGTATGAAAATTGCATGTTGTATAAAGGAAAAAAAGTACTAATTACTGGTGGAACTGGTTCATTAGGCAATGCACTGACTGCCAGATTATTAGATGTAGGTGCAGAAACTATCAGAATCTTCAGCAGAAATGAAAGTAAACAAATTGAAATGGAATCAAAATTTAATGATGATCGTCTGCGATTTTTTGTCGGAGATGTGAGAGACTCTGAACGTTTGACAAATGCATTAGAAGATGTCGATATTGTTTTTCATGCGGCAGCGTTAAAACATGTCCCAAAAATTGAGTATAATCCATTCGAAGCCATAAAAACAAATGTCATTGGTTCACAGAATGTTATTGATGCCAGTATTAGGCAGAATGTTGAGAAGACAATATGTGTTGGGACAGATAAAGCGGTTTCTCCATTAAACACATATGGTGCTACAAAGTTACTAATGGAAAAATTATTTGTTAATGCAAATAATTATTTGAATCAAGAAAAACATAAAACTAAATTTATAGCTGTTCGCTATGGAAATGTTTTAGGAAGTAGCGGTTCTGTTATTCCAAAATTTATTGATTTAATTAAAAATGGAAACCAATAACAATTACAGACCTAAAAATGACTAGGTTCACAATAACGATGAATGAAGCATTGGACTTTATTTTAAATGCTACAGAAATTGGAAAAGGCTCAGAGATATTTATACCAAAATTATCTGCATATGATATTGAAGTTTTGATAGAGACATTAACTGAGTTAATTGGAAAAACGGAAAGAAAAATTATTGGGATAAGACCTGGTGAAAAACTACATGAGACACTTATCAATACAGACGAGATGCGTTATGGATGGGAGATTAATAATATGTACATGATAACTAATCCACATTATGAGTTATTCAATGATATTGAACATCAAAAACAATATGAAAAAATTAAAAAAATAGAAAATATGAGTGCATATACATCAGATATTGCCCCAAAAATCTCAAAAGAAGAGTTTTCAGAAAAAATTAAGCAGTCAGGACTTGTTTAGAATTATTCTAATTCAAAAGTATATTGAATTAATTTAAAACCATTATTCTTAAAGAATTGTAGGGATTTTTTTTTTTTGGATTAACATTTGCAAGAAAACGCTTGCGAGGATTTTTTCTAATTAATTCATTTAATGCAAAATTTCCAATATTTTTGCTTTGAAATTTTTTTAAAAGGAATATTCCTATCTCATCATTTTTAGATAGATAAATCGAACCAATTTTTTCTTTTGATCTAAAAATTATATACCATTTTGAATATGGTTTTGATTTGATAAATTTTATATGCGAATTATAAGTTGGCATTTTTTTATGTGAAATATTAGCAGTTGAATCTCTCTCTTCAAGTAAATCAAACAAAAATTCAGCATCAGCGTTTGTAACTGATTTTAAGATGATCATTGCTTGATTTTTTTTCATTAGTAAATTCACATACAATAAACGATTAAATCTTGCTCTAAATTTGTTATGACATTGAAATCTTTCATTGTTGCTGAGATTGCATCAAATTGGGAAGGTAGCTTTAGTAAGGCAAAAAAATTAATTCAAGAATCAAAAAATGCTGGAGCAGATGCAGTAAAATTTCAGATGTGGCGTGCAAATGATCTCTATAATAATAAACATCCAAACTGGAAATTTATTAAAAAATCCGAAATTACATTCGAAAAAGCCAAAAAATTAAAACAAATTGCAGATAAGACGGGGATTGAATTTTTTTGCAGTGCATTCTATCCTGAAGCAATAGAATTGCTAGAAAAATTAAAGGTAAAACGATATAAAATTGCTTCAAGAACTTGTTTACTAAAGGATCCATTTTCATTAGAAACTTTGAAAGAAAAATCAAATACGATGAAACCAATAATAATCAGTATGGGTATGGGAGGGAATAAAAAGCAAATAGAAAACATATTTTCAAAAAATAAAAAAACATTTTGTTATTGTATATCAGAATATCCAACAAACATTAATAAAATTAATTGGAAGAACGCAATAAAGTTTGATGGATTCTCTGATCATACGTTAGGAATTACTGCACCAATAATATTTGCAATCCTAAAAAAACAGAAAAAATCAAAGAACATTATAATTGAAAAACATGTAAAGCTAAATAATTCTAGAGGGCCAGATGCAAGTTCATCAATTGATACATACGAATTATCTGAATTAGTTAAAACAATACACCAAATTGAAAAATTAAAAATCTAGAGATGATTAGAAACATCCCCAAAATTGATAATAATAATTAAAAATTTTATAATTAA
>CACLNC010000031.1 GCA_902608175.1 uncultured marine group I thaumarchaeote
ACAGCACCAGCACCAGCACCAGCACCAGTTGTTGTTGAAGAAGTTATTGAAGTTCCAGAACCAGAACCTGTAGTAGTGGCTGAACCAGAACCGGAACCAGAACCAGAACCAGTTTGTGGTGAAGGAACTGTTTATCAAAATGGAAAATGTGTTGCTCAGGAAAGTGGTGGAGGTTGTCTAATTGCAACAGCAGCATTTGGAAGTGAAATGGCTCCACAAGTACAATTCTTGAGAGAGATTAGAGATGGTAAAATAATGATGACAGAATCTGGTACTACATTCATGACAGGATTCAACCAATTTTATTATTCATTCTCACCGGCAGTAGCAGATCTTGAAAGAGAAAATCCAGTCTTTAAGGAAACTGTAAAACTTGCAATTACTCCATTGTTATCATCATTAACATTACTCAACTATGTTGATGTTGATACAGAACAAGAAATACTAGGATATGGTATTGGAATTATACTATTGAATATTGGAATGTACTTTGTTGCACCAGCAGTAGTTATAATCAAGTTAGTAAATAGAAAGAAGAAAAATTAAGAGATCTAACTTATTATATTCAAATCAATAACAATTTTTATGAATATAGAGTATGAGGAATTTAGCACAATAGAGGACATCTTAATGTATATGTCATCTGTTGCACCACCAATGAAGAATACAATGCCAATAAATTCTTACAAAGGCTATGTTTGTGCATTTATTCCTTTAAGTCCTGGTGGGTCTGGTGATACATTTCTAATGATATATGCAAAAGGAGAACTTGAAAATGGAATCATAGAGTTTGATGTTGCTACAAAGAGTTACAAAAAAGTGGATGTTGTTGAAAGAGCTGATAAGACTTACTTTGTTGTTATGACTCCAAAAAGAAATACAATTGCTGATAAAGCAATTGAGAAATTATAAAATTATTTTGTATAATTTGGTGCACTGACAGATCTACTTCTTGAGTATCTATCAACAATATCTTCAGGCAGTCTACCATTGAAAAGATCTTTACATAGACCACGTAGATAACGCATTATAGCCCATGTTCCTGCTTTGATAATTCCGTACATGAATACTTTCATGAATGGACCATATGTCTTGTTTCGTAGAATGATTGGAATTATATCATTAATTACTCTAAGATTATTTTCCCAGCATCTCCAAAACAGTGTAAACTGTGCCTCATTTAGGTTACCGAAATGCATAGAGTTTCTTTCACTAAAATCTTGATAGAGTAGTGGAGCAACTAATCCTCTAAAATCAGTTTTTCTGAAATCTGACATCATATCAATTGTATATTGTGTTTCATCAGGTGTTTCATCAGGCCAACCAATAATAATTGTAGCCGCAGGGAACCAATGATTTTCATTTAATATTCTTGCACCTTCTCTTACAACCCATCCCCATTCATCATTAGAGAACGGTTTTGTTTTTACACCCAAGTGTTTCTTTACCATACTTGGAGCAACTGTTTCAATTCCCAAGTTAGTTGATAGCCATCTACCGGTTTCTTGCATTTGGTTAACTTCAGATATATCATGCATCAGTTTTGGATCAGCAACAACTGCAGAAAATGTCATATGTGTTGTACCAATAAAGTTAGCACCCAAGCCTTTCAATCCTTTCCATAAATCAAGTATTGCATCATAGTTTGGTTGAAAGTCTTTGTTGTCACATCCATAAAGTAACATTTCATCAGAATGAAGCCAAACTGAGTCAAATCCATAATCAAGGTTTACTTTTGCCTCTCTTTGTAATCTTTCTACTGTGAGATCTTTCTTGGAACGTTTGTTAACATCACAAAAGTCACAACCTCGTCCACATCCTCTCATTGCCTCAATTAGCGAGTTTACAGATGGAGCAGTAATCTCTGGAATATTCTGAATGTTTTTTACAAAACAATGCATTAATTCTGGAGAATCACCCTTCTCAAGATCATGAAACAAATCTAATGCTAGTTCATCAGCTTCACCAACAACTACGGTATCAATTCCATGAACTTTCATTCTATCAGTTTTTGCTAATTCCCAAGCACCATTACCACCAACAACTACTTTGAAGTCATATTTTTTCTTCAGCTGAATAATATCAGCACACATTTTTTTAAATTTCATTGCAACATATGATAATTTTTCTGGTGCCATTGTTGTTGTCACGGGTGCCATGCCTAATGGGTCCATAACATTAATTCCAACTACTTTGGTATCTGGACCAATTGATTTTGATAAATAGTCTGGGTTTGCAATAAAAACTTCATCTCTTTTATAATCACCTTGGAGTAACGCACTTTCAACTCTTCTAAGACCAACTTGCGCAACTTTTGCTTCACCAGTGTTTGGGTCAGTTTCTACTGGTGGGCAAAACACTTTATCAAAAACCCATTCTGGAAGAACTTCATATGGACCACATGCAATAAAACCATAAAGAAAATTTCCTCTATAATTTGTCATTAGACTTCTATCAGCAGTTAGTACAACTCTTTTTCCAGACAATCTATCATTCAATCTTTATTATGTTATATATCATTTCCGAGATTTATTTTTCTGATTAGAGATTTTAGATGCAATTGCACCTGCACCTATACCATTATCTATATTCACAACAGATAATCCAAGTGAACAACTTTGTAGCATTGCGGCCAATGCACCAGTCCCTTTTTCACCATAACCATATCCAACTGATGTAGGAACACCAATTACTGGTACATTTATCATTGATGAAACTATTGAAGCTAGAGCACCTTCCATACCAGCAGCAACTATAACTGAATCAACTTCTTTTTCGATAAATTCTTTTAAAATTGGCAGTGTTCTATGTAAGCCGGCAATACCAGCATCATAACTACATATACAATTACAATTCATTGATTCACACATTAGTCTAGCCTCTTCCGCAACTCCAATATCAGATGTTCCAGCAGTGATAATACCAACATTACCACCAGTTTTTTGTATTATTTTTTTATACAACAGAATTGTTGTTGTATTTTTCCCTTTCTTAATTTTGTATTTGTTTCTTTTTGAAAATTTTAAAACATTTTCAAAATCTTTTTTACGTATTCTTGAAACAACAACATTATTATTTTTTAATAATATTTTTTTGATAATCTTTTTCAAATCCAAAAGTTGTTTTCTTTCAGCAAAAATAACTTCCGGTATACCTTTTCTGTTTTTTCTCCCTATGTCAATCTGTGCAATATTTTCTATCTTTTCTATTGAATGAAGTGATAATAGCTTTTCAGCTTTAGAAACTGAGATTTTTCCTTTTTGTAATGATTTTAAAATTTGTTCTAAATCCAATTACTAGATTAATTTTAATCAGTTTAAAAAATGATTAGCTGCTAATCTCACCAAGTGCATTTTTAACACTAGTCACACCCTTGTCAAACCACTCTTTTTCTTCATCGTTTAGTTCTAATTCATTAATTTTCTCAACTCCATTTTTTCCAATTACTGCTGGAACACCAATTGAGACATCCGAGTAACCATATTCACCAGCAAGATTGGTTGAGACTGGCATAACCTGTTTTTTGTCTTTAACGACATTCTCTATTATTGATGAAATTGCATTTCCAGGTGCATGTACAGTAGCACCCTTTAGTTTTATGACCTCAGCAGCTACACTTTTTGTATCTTGAAATATTTCATCTAGTTTTTCTTTTGATACTATAGATGGTAATGGATTTCCAGACACTGTAGCAAATCTAGTGAGTGGTAGCATATTTTCTCCATGTTCACCGATAACAATTGCATCAATTTCCTTTCTCGATTTACCAGTAGCTTCATGAATAAACTGTTTAAATCGTGACAAGTCTAACATTCCACCCATTCCAAAAACTCGATTACGTTCAAAACCAGAAGTCTTGAATGCTATTTGTGCCATCGGGTCTAGAGGGTTTGTTACGGGAATTAGCAACGCATTATCAGCATATTTTTTGATATTATCAACTACTTTTGTAACAACGCTAGCATTAATTTTTAATAAATCCATCCTAGTCATTCCTGGTTTTCTACCAGAACCAGCTACTACTACAACAATATCTGATCCTTTCATATCTTCATAATTATTGGATCCTTTTACTTCAACATCAATTCCTTGTTCAGAAAGCATATGATTAAGATCCATTGCTTCACCTTGTGGTAAACCTTCTGCAATATCTAAGAGTAATATCTGATCATCTAATCGTTTTAATGCAGAAAATAGTGCAGCATCTCCACCCACTTTTCCAGCACCGATAATTGTTATCATATTATGCGCTCAATATTCTGATTAATTAAATCTTAGTCATGTTGTCAGCAGATTTTTATGCATTTTTGTTTCATGAACTTTATGGTATTAATGATCGATTCACAGATTGCTGGAATATCTGGTGATATGATTTTAGCATCTTTGGTCGATCTTGGTGCAGATAAATCAAAGATTATTGAATCTGTCCATATCGCTGAGTCATATTTACAAAATTCAGTAATAAAAAAGATCGATTTTGAGTACATTAAAAAAAATGGAAAACAATCAACACAATTAGTTCTAGAAATTGAAGAAAATATTCATGAAAGAAAGGCCATCGAGATTAAGAATTGCATATTAAAATCATCAGAAAAAATTGGCTTATCTGAATCTGCAAGAAATTTTGTAGTTAACACTATTGACACTTTAATTTTGGCAGAAGCTAAAGTTCATGGTGAATCTGAAGAATCAGTACATTTTCATGAAGCAGCAAGTATTGATACTGTAATTGATATCTTAGGAACTGCTGTAGCATTAGATGATCTAAATTTGTTTGATGAAGAAATAATATCTTCACCAGTTGCAGTTGGTGGTGGGACTGTTAGCTTTTCACATGGAACAACCTCAAATCCAGCATATGCAATATTAGAGATATTCAAAAAATCTGGAATTATTACTAAGGGTGGAATTGTTACAGAGGAATTAACCACGCCTACTGGTGCAAGCATCTTGGTAAACCTAACAAAAATATGTTCAGAGTTTTATCCTCCATTAACAATTGAGTCAATTGGTTATGGTGCAGGGCAAAAAACTTTTGGTGAATTTTCAAACGTATTAAAAATTGTACGTGGAAAAACTAAAACTACTCTCATTAAAGATACAGTGCAAGTTTTAGAAACTAATGTTGATGATGTCTCAGGTGAAGTTTTAGGAAATTTGATTGAAAAACTCATGTTAAATGGGGCAAAGGATGTAACGATCACTCCTGGTATAACAAAAAAAGGTAGGCCAACACAAATAATTTCAGTTATCTGTGATTCAGCGGCAATGCATCAAATTTTAGAATTACTTGTAGAAGAAACTAGAACATTGGGTGTACGTGTTCGAACTTCTGAACGATTTGTTGTACCTAGAACAATTAATGAAACGATGATTGAAATTGATGGAAAAGAATTCTTGGTTCACTATAAGAAGGCTGATACTACATCACACTTTAAAATAGAATTTGATGATATTAAATTAATTTCAAATTCTCTTAATGCTTCATTTAATAAAACAGAAGAATTACTGCGTGAAAAAATAAGGAAGAAAGATGAATAAGAAGTTAATTGAGTTAGTTAATTGGTTTAGTGATAAAAAAAGCGTACTAGTATCTCTATCTGGTGGTGTTGATAGTGCATTAGTTGCCTTTGCTGCATATAAAAAATTGGGAAAAAATGCAACCGCAATTACTGCTGATTACAAAACACTATCAAAAGAAGAATTAGATTCTGCAAATGGAATTGCTAAAGAAATTGGAATCAATCATATTATTATACATTATAATGAATTAGAGAATGAAAATTTTACTCAGAATGATAAAAAGCGTTGTTTTTATTGCAGAGAAGAACTTTCAAAAAAACTTCTAGAGACTGCTAATAAATTAAGTATAGATTTTATTGTCGATGGAAGTCATCTTGATGATCTTGGAGATTACAGACCAGGCCTTATTGCTTTACATGAAAATGGAATTTTAAGTCCATTAGTTGAAACAAAGTTTACTAAAGATGACATTAGGAATATTGCTAAATCTGTTGGTTTGACAATTTATGATAAACCATCAAACTCATGCCTTGCATCACGCATACCATGGGGGCAAAGAGTCACAGCTCAGAAATTGGCAAGAATTGAGATGGGTGAATTAATGGTGAAACAGACAATTAATGTTAAACAAGTGCGTGTTAGAGATCTAGATGGCGTTGCAAAAATTGAAGTTGATCATAATAATATTCCATTATTAAATAATAAAAAACACATCGAAGAACTTTCAAAAAAACTCCAGATGATTGGATTTTCTTCAGTAACTATAGATCCTGATGGATATAAAACTGGTAAACTAAATCAACTTGCTTAGAATTTTGGAATAACATTTAGTTTTGTCTTTGTAGAAAGAACAATTATTGATATAATTGCTACTGCGAGAACAAGTCCTGCTATTGCTCCAAATTCTGGGACAGCCCATGTACCAATCACTTCAATTTTTTTGTCACCAACATTAAATGGAATTTTTATAATTCTATGATCATTCTTTGATGCTACATCTTCGTATGAAGTTTCTATTCCTATGTCATTTTCATCAGCAGTTTCATAGACAAGAATTATGAATTTCTCATTACTTCCGTCCATTTTTTCGGATAAAATTTGGTCGTTTGGTAG
>CACLNC010000032.1 GCA_902608175.1 uncultured marine group I thaumarchaeote
CTTCGTAACATATACTTTCCATCTTTTGAATCTACTAGAGCAGTCCAAAAGTCATCCCATACTCCTACACTCACGTTAAAATTCTCAAGAACTCCAGGTTCAGTCTTATTTGTGACAAATCTCTCAATATCAGGGTGTGAAACATCCAAAATTCCCATGTTTGCACCTCTTCTCTTTCCTCCTTGTTTGATAACATCCGTGACTGTATTGATTATATTCATGAATGAAACTGGACCAGAGGCAACTCCTGAAGTGGATGCTACAATATCTCCCTCTTCACGAAGCTCAGAGTAATTAATTCCTACACCACCACCTGACTTGAAGATAAGTGCAGCATCAGATGTTGTTTTCATTATTGCTGCCATATCATCTGGCATACCAAGTACAAAGCATGCAGATAGCTGTCCCAATCTTCCACCAGCATTCATCATTGTTGGTGAATTTGGCAAAAATATTTGAGAAGTCATCAACTCATAGTATTCTGTAATTTTATCCGCATAACTCTCAAATTCTTTTGCAGCTAATTTTGTCAATAAATCTTTGAAACCAATCTTTGCTTGTCCCTTTGAAGCCAAATCAATGTATAAGTTAATGAGACCTCTAAAATGCCACTTGTTTAAGTAACGTTCCCCAATTTTGAATTTGTAATCAAACCCATCTAGTTTTGTTAGATATTCTTCTGCTTCACTAATATCCTGAGTGATATTACCATCCTTAGAAAATATTGAATTATCATGTAATAGATCCCCAATAGTGATCAGCATCGCTACTCGTTCAAACAACTGTGTTGGTTTTTCAGTAATTTCATTTTTGTTGTTTCTAAAAAGATATCTAGAGGCCAATACACGAAGACAGTTTAGATCAAATGATTTAGATACAGAATCAAGGTCACCAGTATTTAGCACCTTCATCTTTTCGTCTCTAACTTTTCTCCTTTCATGTCTGTAAAGAATGTAAGATTTGGCAATTTCTCCATGTTCTTGCTCAATTAAAGTAGATTCTACCATATCCTGAATATCTTCCACGCTTGGAGGGTTTTCGCTGGAGAACCCTTGAACAGCGAGTTTGTCAACAACACCGCCAGTTAGTCTCTCAGCAAGTTCTAGATCGCTTTCACTAACAGCAGATAATGCTTTGTTAATTGCATTAACAATTTTATTCTTATCAAATACGTCTACCTTACCGTTTCGTTTACGGATCTGCGCGATCGTATTCTCTATCTGTGAATTATCACTCATACATAACTCCCCAAAGCATATGATATTGTAATCCATATAACTTCTGTGACGATCCAAATCAAACTACAGCTCAAAAAAAAATCGCTAATCCGAATTTCGTTGCAAGATCTAAAACTAAGTAAGATTAAGTTTTATAGAAGAAAATTTTATAGCGATTCTAAATTTTGGATTTCGCCTTGATCAGGTTATTAGATTATATGGAAAAACGAATTTCGTTCTAGATAATGAATTGGGATTTGCAGTTTGGGCATTTCTCACCCAATTTCTCATCTTTATAGCCACAATCACCGCATAAAGTGACCTTTTTGATCGGCTTGAATGATGAAAATAAACTTGCGGCTTTTTCTATTGATTTCTTTATATCAGAAATACTGGATTTTTTATCGAAATTCAGACATGTTAATAATCCACCATTTACAGATTTTTCTAGTTTTGTACATTCTATTACCTTCTCATTCTTTGGTGTGAATGTTTCAACTTCTGATGAATCAATTACAATACCTTCTGAATAGAAACCGCCTTTCAGTGAATCTATGACAGAGTTCTTACCATATTTTTCTCCATCAAGAGTTGTGAATCTTTCTGTTCCATCACTATGAATCAGAGATATTGTGGTATCTACACCAATTTCTTTACCCTTCTTTCCTGCAACATCAACTGCAGTATCAATTACTTTTTGAAGAATCTCTTTACCATCCTTATCATTTTTATGTCCTAATATGTTAAAGACGGACTCACTTAGACCTACTAAATTAACCGTAAGTGAAATTGAACTACGCTGCATGTACTGTGTATTCTTTGCAAGTATAGGATTTACCCCACGCCTTGTTAGATCAGCAATATCTTTTTTACGTAATGACATTGCAGCTATTGTAGGTTTCATTAGTAATGCAAGTCTAGCTCTAAAGTACGTTTCATCTTTATTTGATTCTAAAGCAAGTCTTGGTAGATTTATTGTTACAGAACCAAGATTAATTGTTGTTGTATTTGCTTCTTTAATCTGTACACCATGTGTAGACATTATACTCTTTGATAATAAGATGTTACCACCTAGTGAAATAATCTCTGATAGTAGTCCAGAAACATCTGTTATTTTTCCTGATCCATAATTAATTATAATACTAATTTTTGGTATTGGTGTATTCTTGACATATGTCTTATACGTTGACAATATTGCTTTAACTAATTTTAGATCTGATCCTAATTGTAGTCTGAATGCTAGAGTTGTAGGATTATTTGTGTAACTAGTAGAAGTTGATGATGTAGAAAAGACTTGAAGTAATTTTGTTTCTAGATCTGACATGTTCTTTGAGAATTTTGATAAGACTTGTACAATACCATCCAATACAACTTCTTGTGTTGCTTCTTTTGAAATTAGTGACATTATCATTGACAAACATGTAGTAAGGTCATCAAGAGTTTTAACAGAAGATATTTTTGTAATGTTTAATCCTTTTCCTTGTAGTTCAATACCTTCATCAATCAAATCTTTAATGTTAACAAACAACGTATCTGGTAAAAGAGACCATAAACCTGGATTTGATATGTGTAAATCTCCTGATAAATGACTATCGGCTACATCTTTTGGAAGTATGTTAGTGAGAAGTCTCTCAGTGAACACCGTTCTTCCTGCTTTGAATAATATCCCTTCAACTCCATTATCAACATGCTCCGTATTGGTCAACATTTCCTGTATTTCAAATACAGGCAAACCTAAACGGGCAAGTTTATTTCGATATTCCTCATGCCCATGTTCAAGAAGGACCGAATTTACCATTTCACGAATAAGAGCACCAGTAAGATATGAAGTCTGATATTTGTATATTCTATTTTCTACTTCTTCTGTTATTTTCTGTGATAATTCTAATGGTAGACTTCCTTCACGTACAAGTGATTGGATGATCTTGTGCGAGTTAAACTCCTCAATAGAGTCGTGTGATGTCCTTACGTACATCTTTCCACTTTCAATAATTGATCTCTCTTCGATTTGTCTTGCGAGGCTTAAAACAAGCTTTCCTAAATTAGTAATTGTGTATCGGCGTTCAGACTTGTTTAATGCAACAAGTGATTGACGTAGTAATTTTCGTAGGTGATAAGCAAATTTTCCACTTTCTTTTTTTGACTTGAATCCAGCCAGAGATTTTAATTCAGAGTAAGTTAAAGGACCCTTAGAATTAAGAATTCTTAAAATATCTATTCTATTTGGGCTAGCCATAACAGAGAAAATCATGCGGACCCGCTTTGATGTTGATTGGATCAAGCCACCACGACTTGGATCATCATCTCCTAGATCCATATCATCATCAATTTCTAGATCTTTACCATCATCAATTTCTATATCATCATCAAGATCTAGATCTAGATCTTTATCACCATCGACTTCTATATTATCATCTAACTCTAGATCCTTTCCTTTCCCCATAGTAATCACTGAAAAATTTCATTAATTAACTTTCGTACCAATAAAAGAACAAGCTTAAAAACAAGTTAGATTAGTTATCAAAGACAAAATCAGTTGTTGATAATTTCTGTCCACACATTGGACACTTGTTATCATAATGTTTTAGAACATCCTTGATCGACTTTAACATTTTCATTGTGGTAATTTTTTCACCGCACTTTCCACAATTTACGTCAACTGACATAAAAATATGATTTTTCTATAACTTTTAAAAATTAGAATTGTTTTTTTTAATAAACAGAATAAAAATGGTTATAGCTTTTCTAAAACTATACCCCTAGCATCATAACCAATAATTTTGGCTGGTGTACCAACTGGGAGATCTTCCGGTTTTGCAATATTAGGTAGAAATCCAGAAATTCTGATATTAGAGTCATTTAGCTCCATTACTGCCCAAGCATATGGGGAATACTGCTCAAATCCCTCTGGTGGGACAGTCATAATTGTATATGTTACTATTTTCCCTATTCCATCAACTGGATGATTTTCAAAGTTTTTGTTTCCACATTTTTTACAAAAATATACTGTTGCTAAATGTAATTCATTGCACTCTGTACATTTTCTTGCAAGTACCTTACCATTTTTGGCATTCTCAATGAAATCTTCTTTTGCAGACAAATTAAACACTTTGAAATATATGAACAGCGCAACTTGCGCCAGTTGCACCAAAGTTCTGCGTTAAACCAACCTTTGCATCTTTAACCTCACGTTCACCAGCTCTTCCTGTTAATTGATCAAATACCTCAACAACTTGACCAACACCAGTAGCGCCAATTGGATGACCTTTTGATTTAAGCCCGCCTGATGGATTAATAGAAATTTCAGAGTTTAGTTTAGTTCTTCCTTCAGATGCTGCTTTTGCTCCTTGTCCTTTCTCAAAGAATCCAAGATCTTCTGAATCTACTACTTCTGCAATTGTAAAACAATCATGAACTTCAGCAAAGTCTATATCTTTTGGTCCTAATCCTGCCATTTTATATGCAGATTCTGCTGCAAGTTTTGTACTAGGAATAGTTGTTAAATGATTACGCCCCTGTAATGCAGCAGGAGAACCACCACGACCAGAACCAATTACTTGTATGTAGTCTTTAGTGTGTTCCTTTGCAAACTTTTCACTACAAAGAATAACAGAACTTGCACCATCAGAAAATGGACAACAATCATAAAGTTTCAATGGACTTGCTACAACAGCAGAATTCATTACATCATCAACAGTAATTTTTTTTCTTAAATGTGCTTTTGGATTTGAAAGACCGTTTTCATGATTTTTTACAGCAACCTTTGCAAAATCTTCTTCTGTTGCATTAAATTCCGTTAGATATGCACGTGCCATAGACGCGAATAAACCAGGAAAAGATGCACCAGCTTGTCCTTCATAAAAAAAATCTGAACAATATGAAAAATAAGTTGTTGTCCACTCTGTTCCTGTATGTGTAACCTTTTCAACACCAGTAACCAGTACTGCATCATAAAATCCAGCTGCAACATTTGCAAATGCTTCCCTGAATGAAACAGAACCACTTCCACATGCTGATTCAATTGACAAAGATGGTTTTTCTGAGATTCCTAAATTACTCATAATAACTGGACCAAGATGTACTTGTTTATCTGCAATTCCAAATACATTTGAAATGTATCCAGCATCAATTTCTTTTGGTTTAATTCCTGCACTTTCAATTGCAGCAACAGATGCTTGGACGGCAATGTCAGTAATACTATCATCTAACTTACCATATTTGGTACTACCTGCACCAATAACACAAACTTTTTCCACAAAAAACTCTCATTAAGTCCATATAAAAATTCTTCATCAATCATCATATAGGTAGATTGTGATATGAATATGATGCCGGAAAAAAAATCACAAATTCAAATTAGAAAAAATAAAACGAAGTCACGAAGTATGATCACAGTCACAAAAAATAAAATCAAATCATTAAAAGAAGAGCTAAATCAGTATATGGATCCAAATGGTTACTTGTCTTGGTCAGCAAAAAAACGAATGTTTATAATTTTAGGTACAAACTCACCACAAAAGGGACTAGTTAGTTGCCCAAAATGTAAAATTGGTATGCTAGTAGTAATTAGATCTCCAAGTACTAAAAAGAGATTCATAGGATGTTCAAATTTTCATAATGGTTGTAATGCATCTACACCACTGTTACAAAAGGCAAAACTCAGAGTATTAAAATCGAAATGTAAGATCTGTATGTGGCCAATAATTGTTTTTAGATATAGTAAGAAGCAAGAATGGAAGAAACAATGTTCAAATATTAAATGTAAATCAAGAAGTGCTAAATCCTGAAATCTGAGTATAGATCAGTCCTACGGTTCTTCAAAAGTGGCAATTTTTTCCTGATATTCCTTACTAAAGAGCGTGAAATATCCACATAACCTATACCTTGTCGTTTTTTCATATCTAGAAGTACCTTACCATAAGGATCAACCACTAAACTTCTTCCAGAATAAACATGGCCAAGATGATCTGGTGCTATAACATAGCAACCATTCTCAATTGCTCGAGATTTGTTGAGTGTTATCCAATGATCCTCTTTCATTGGGCCATTAACCCATGCAGATGGGGCAACAAGTATTTCAGTACCAGATGATGCAAGTGCTCTTGATAATTCTGGAAATCGAAGATCATAACATATCATCATTCCTAATTTTCCTAATGACGTTTTTGT
>CACLNC010000033.1 GCA_902608175.1 uncultured marine group I thaumarchaeote
CGCGATTTGTGTCCCAATAGCACCACATCCAAGTATACCAATTTTTTTCAATTTGATAAATTACAAATTTATGAATAAATAAACTCACAGATTATGGCAAATATTTCAAGTATTATTTGATTAGATGTGTTTTTTGTTAATCTCTATTTTTCCTTTTTCTGTTAAATTGATAGATGGGTTCATGTTTCTTTTCCACCAACTTTGATTTTTCTCAGGCACAAGAAGACCTTGTTTTTCCATTACATTCATTCTTTCGATAATTTTTACTGATGAAGATTTTGGTAGTCGTTTGAAAATATCTTGTGTTTTCACTACTCCATTTTTTATCAATTCAAGAATTGTGTAATCAAGGGATACTCTTTCATGTTTCTCCACCATTATTCATTTTATCTCTTAATGTTTAGTTAAATTAGATCCTTTGTGCTATAGTACACAATTAATTCAGTAAATAGGTTATTTTGGTATAACCAATGAATTGCTAGCTAATTTGAGATCAGTTAATTTTACACCCCAATATTCATATTCATCAAAACAGAGTTTTAGTATAATGTTAAACAGTGTTCTCAAGGATGCAATTCAAAAACGTGAAGAAACTCTATCTATTCTGAAAGGACCACAATTTGATCAAATAGTTAAACAAGCAAAGTCTAACTGGATAGATTTTACACCGACAAAACAGGAAATAACATCTTCTGGAATTGATAGTAGTTTTAACAGTACAAAATTCCAAGGAGCAGAATTATGGGCAGTGACTGCAGTTTCTGTCAAATCAGATGGTGAGATTCTTGTTGATTTACATGATCATGGTCTTGATACTAATCCAGAACTTGCATCATTGGCTAGTAAGATGGAGATTGATGCATGTGTTGATTCAGTAAATAAAACGGATCTTGTACTAATGGATGGGTCACTTTATTCACAATTTCTAACCAGGCAAAAATCACTAGCAGATTTACTTGCAAGTACAATTGAACAAAAAAATAATGTTGTCTTCATATCAAAAACATCTAACACAAAAAAACAATTTGAAGATCTTGGGGCAATTGCTGGTGATATATTCTACTATAACCATGCAACAACATCTGCTGGATTTAGTAAGATACATGAAGATTCAAAATTTGGTAAAGACAAAGTAATCTCTTCAGTATTCGCTAGGTTATCTGAATCTCTTCCACTGATTAAAATTGAATTGTTAGGTTCAGGATATCAAGATAATGACTTTAAGTCAATTCTAAATAAAATTTTAAAAAATAGCATTGCTGGATACCCATACGCACTAAAGCTTGCTCACAATAATTGCAAGATTTCCAATAAGGATTTGACAAAACTGGCAAATATTCATGGATTATCGAATGAAATTGGTTCGAGAGAGGTTCTAGGATGACATTAGGTTTTGTTATTGGTGAATCAAAGCCAACATTAGTAACTGCACAAACATCAAGGTCGCTTCCAATAGGTGAATATGTTATCATTGATTCTAAGGAAGGAAAAATTGTTGGTTTAGCTGAGAAGTCAGTTGTTTCAAGCGCTGCACTTGGTGATGTCAACAACTATGATGAAGCGCTAGAAAGTATTGAAGTTGCAGAACTAAATAAAAGAGATAAAAGTTATACCGCATCAATTCGAATTTTAGGATTTTTGGAATCATTACAAAAAGGTAAAGCTATACTCCCTGCAGTACCACCAATTCCAGGGACTGAAATTATCAAAGCAACAAAAGATGACCTTGGTCAAATCTTTGGTCCTGAAAATAAAGAATGGATAAAAATTGGTAACCTCCTAAGAAACCCAGAAATAGATTCTATGATAAATTTGAACAAAATTGTTTCACGTCATGTTGGAATTCTTGCAATGACTGGAATGGGAAAAAGTAACCTAGTTACACTACTTGCAAAACAAATTGCAAAACTTGATGGAACCGTGATTATCTTTGACTACCATAATGACTATTCTGATCTGAATATCCCAAAAATGAACGTCGTTGACGCAAAAATTAATCCAAGACTACTAGAAGCTGATACTCTTTCAGATGTACTGGAGATTCGAGAAAGCGCTGATGTTCAACAAAGAGTTTTACGTTTATCATTTACACCGGAAGTTAAAGAATCAGCAAACTTTTGGGAAGCATTAGATAATCAAGTACAATACATCGGTGCAAACCCAGATAGAAAGGAAGATAGACATTCTGCTGACAGAGTACAAGATAAAATTGATGATGCACGAAACAGGTCATCTGAAATTTTAGACCCTGATATGTCAAATCCTGTTGGTCTTATCAAGGAAGGAAGATTGAACATACTAAATGTCTCAGAGTTTACTGACAAACAGGCAAATGTTGCTATTGCATACTATCTGCAAGAATTACTATCAGATAGAAAGGCAGCTGTCAATGCAAAAAGTGCAAAATCAAAATTAAAACGAAGTTACAGATTCAACACTCCAATCTTTGTCATTATTGAGGAGGCACACGTATTCATACCTAAAAATGAAGATGCAAAGGCAAAATATTGGGCTGGTAAGATTGCCAGAGAGGGAAGGAAGTTCGGTCTTGGACTAGGTATTGTATCTCAGAGACCAAGAGACATTGATGCTAATGTGCTTAGTCAGATGGGCTCACTTGCTGTAATGAAAATTGTCCAAGAAGATGATCAAAGACAGATTGCGTCTGCTGCAGAATCCATTAGTAGAGAATTCATTTCACAGTTAACATCACTAAACATTGGTGATGCTGTATTAGTTGGACAGTGGGTTAGCCTTCCAGCTATTGTACATATTGATGAGATGAAAGGAAAAACCATTGGTTCTGACCAAAATGCTGTCGGCGAATGGACTATAGCAAAAAAGATTGATGATGCAGGAACAAAATCGAGTCAAGACCTAGTTCAAAAAGATCTTCTGATGGATTGAATTTAGTTGATCGGAATTAATTTACAAAATAAGGTAGAATACTAACATGATATTTTCACATATCTCTGATACACATCTTGGACTACAACAGTATGGATTAGAGGAAAGAGAGCAAGACATCTATGATTCATTCAATCAAGCAATTGACATTTCAATAAATGATCACGTAGATTTTGTTATATTTGCTGGTGATATATTTCACACACCAAACCCAAGTGGTGCAGCAATATTACAGATGGCGAATGCACTAAAGAAATTAAAACAGAATTCTATCGAGTCATTCTTTATTCTAGGGGAACATGATATTAGTAGAATACGTGCTACGCCTGTACCATATGTATATCATAACTTGGAATTTTCTAAATACATAGGAAGAGGAAAGCCTGTTTATCACAAAAATGTAATGATTGCTGGATTTGATAAAATAAGGAAAAATGAAATTTCTACATTTGAAGAGAAATTTAAGGAACTTGATAATATAGCAAAACAACACACTGGCCATAAAATTTTGGTATTACATCAAGGAATTACAGAGATAAACCAATTTGCAGGAGAATTAAATGCTTCTGACCTACCAAAGAACTTTACTTACTATGCAATGGGACACTTGCACGATAAACTTGTAAAAGAATTTGGTCAACTTGATGGACCACTTGTCTACCCAGGTTCTACCGAAATGACAACAAGTGAGGGAATAAAAGAAACTGAGAAAGGATTCTTTGAGGTTGACATCTCATCAAATGATGCAAAACCAATATGGATAAAACTTGACACAAGACCACAATTCTCTACAAAAGTTGATTTTGAGGAATTTGATAATTCTATGACTGAAATTATAGAAAAAATAGACATGTTTGACAAAAAACCAGTAATTGAGATTAAGATACATGGAAAATCTGCTGAAAGAGATGTGATAGAGACAAAAATCTCACAAGTAATTCCAAAAACCCTACACTGTTCATGGAAAGTATCACAAAATGATGATACCTCATCTGTTCTACTAGAAAGACCGGCAAGAATAGATGAAGAATTATTCAAACTTGCAGTTAATGCATTAAAATCAGAAAAACTCGCAACATTTGCAGTAAATGAACTACTTCCACTATTATCAACAAATCAACTTAATCATGCAACTCAATTGATAATTGAAAACTTTGAACACTACAAGGAGAAAAAATGATTAAAAGTATAGAATTAGTTGACTTTCTATCACATTCTGATACAAAACTAGAGTTTGATAACAATGCAACTGTATTTGTGGGTCAAAACGGTGCTGGTAAATCAAGTATCATAGATGCAATTACATTTGCGTTATTCGGTGAGCACACAAGAAAAAATAATAAGAGTTTGATCAGACGTGGCACAAATCAGGGATTTACTAAGATTGAATTCTCTGCCAATGGTAAAAACTATCAGGCACTAAGAAAGATTGATTCCAAGGGAACACTTACTGCCCAATTCTCAGAAGATATTGATGGAAAATTAAAAACAATTGCTGAAGGCGAGAGAAAACAATTTGATGAGTCAATGACAGAGCAAATTGAGAAAACTCTTGGTATTGATTTTGAGAAATTAAAGATTGCATCAATTGTCCAGCAAGGTGAACTCAGCTCAATCATAAAAGCAAAACCAAAAGAATTCAAGGAATTACTAAATGCAATAATCGGTATAGACAGATTAGATGTTGCACTGAGTTCAATGAGAACTGTACAAAGAGAATTTAGAAATCATATACAAGAAAAATTGGGTTATGATGACACACAAATAATACGTATTGAGAATAAGATTACAGAATGTAAGAATGAATCTAAAAATTCTAAACCACGACTAGAAAAACTTGTAGTAGAGAAAAAGAAGAATGAAGAGTTGATATCAAAACTTGAGAAACAGACCCAATCTGATGCATCAAAAGAATCGCAATTAAAGGAGCTAAATTCTAGGAAAAATGAGCTAATTGCATATGCTAGAGATGTAATAAAATCAATTCAAAGAGAAGTTTCTGAGAAAGCGCAAACAGTGAATGAATGTAAGCCATGTTTTGCTGCATCTAAGAATAGAAGGGAAACCGAACTTGAAATCAATAAGATCCAGAAGGAACTTGTAGGTATAGTATCTGAGCTTGATAATTTAGAGAAAAAACAGGTAAGACTTGAAGAACATGAAGAACTTTCTGAAAAACTAAAATTAAAAAATGGTAAATGCCCTGTCTGTGATTCTACAGTTGACCATCTAAACCCACTATTCCAAAAGAAGCACATAGCAAATGAAATTGAAGATATAGAAAAGAAAGTTGAAGAATCAGAAAATAAAAAAGATGCGTTAGAGGATAAAATAGGAAAACTTTCTGATGATTTAGAAGAGTCTAAAGTGGCTGAAACTATACTGAAGACTCATAAAATTAGGAATGAATCACAATTGGACGAAATTACTGCAGAGATTAAGATTAAAACAGAACAAATTCAAAAAATACCACTCACGGTTAACTCTGGTCAACTTGTTGAGGCGGCAACACTAGATTCTCATGCAAAAACCCTCTATGACAGTATTGTATTACTTGAAAAATCAACAAGTGGATTCAATCAAGACGAATTTCTCAAAAATAAAGAATTATTATCTGATTGCAGGAGTAA
>CACLNC010000034.1 GCA_902608175.1 uncultured marine group I thaumarchaeote
ATTTTTATCTTTAATTAATGCATAAATTCTAAAATTTTCAAATACAATGTTCCCACCATTTTTTATTTTCCCTGTTAAGCTAGAATCAGAATCATGAATTATTAATGAATCATCATAAATGATATATCCACCATTAAATCTTTCATCAGATTGTTGATATGAAATTGTTGGTGGAAGTAAAACTGGATTATCACTGACAATCTGTGGCAATTTTACTTTCATTGGAAGCATTTCCTGTGGCATAATTGCTGAAAAGTGGTATACATCAGAAAAAATTTTGTCATTATCATTGACTTCTATAGTTAAAGTAGGAACTACCGCAAAGGTCTCACTATTTTTTATTCCAGCAATTATTGTATAAACACCATCGTGATCATAAAATCCAACATACTCATTTTCTGGGATATATACTTCAGAGAATGCAGTCGGTACAAAAAATAACGGAAGTGTTGCTAAGAAAATATAGAAAATAATTTTATATTTCAACAATTGAACTATCTTCAAGATAATATAAATATGAAATGGTTATCCGTCAATAGTTGTTCCAAGTGGTTCATCAGAAAAAATTTTGACTACTTTACTGGCGAGTCTTTCAATATCTAATCCAGGTTCAGCCGAAATTAGAAGAATGTTTGTACTAACAGGAAATGGAAAACTGATAAGAATAACTTTGTCCCTTCTTGATGCGATATAATTTAGTGCTCCTAATGAGTTTGTTAGTTCATCAGTTCTGAGTGATAAATTAATTGCAAATTTATAAAATTCATGAAGTTTTTGTTCATCTCCCTCTAATGGTGTTACACCATCTCGAAACCCACCAGCAATCCTAATACCATCATGATTAATTATGGCCGCAAATCTGACACCACTCTCATTGTTAATTTCACGGCATCTTGCTGAATATACTTCAGAATTTTCAGATTGATTCATTGAATTATAATAATTAAATTAGAATATCAACCTTAGGGATATAATAAAAAGCCGTGAGTGCAGATTGGCATTTGCCGTTAGGACGGGAGTTTGAATCATCCTTGGTCTTTAAGCAAGATACCCCTCACAGCCAACTGCATTTTATTACTGCCATATATAAGCCAAAGTTTTCTATTTTTGTTTTTTTATTTCTGGTCTTTTATTATTTCCTATGTCGTAACCATCACGGCGTAAATACTTGAGAGTTAACTTGTAAACTAATTCATCATGATTTACCACATTCAAAAGATCTGTCCACGAAATTATTTCCTTTTTTTCAATTTCTAATTTAAGGTTAGTCGTAAAATCTTCTGCCATTTCTTTACATTCCTCATATGTTTTACCATTTCTGTATGCGGTATTACGTGAACAACTATTCATTAGCACATAATTCCGTTAAAACACCATTTAGAGATTTTGGGTGGATGAATGTCACTTTAGTTCCGGCAGAACCATCTCTGATCTTGCCTAAAAATTGTATTCCACATCCTTCCATTCTTGACACTTCACCTTCAATATTCTGTGTTTCAAGCGCAATATGATGAAGGCCACTTCCACGTTTTTCTAGAAATTTTTTAATTGGGCTAGAATCATTTGTTGGTTCCATTAATTCAATATTAGCATTTTCGAGATGTAGTATAGCAACTTTAACACCTTCAGTCTCTACAGTTTCAAATTCAACATTCTTAACATCTAATGCCTCCTGATATTTTTTGCATGATTCTTCAACATTATCAACTGCTATTGCAATATGATTAATTTTCATCTAAAATACTTCCTTCGGACGATATTCACCAAAGACTTCTCTGAATGTGTTACTAATTTCTCCTGTAGTGGCATATGATTTTACGGCATTTAGAATAAATGGCATTAAGTTTTTGTCCGTATCAGCTGCGCTTTGCATTTTTGATAATGCTAGTTCCGTTTTTTTGTTATTACGAGACTTGCGTAATTGTTTAATTTCTTTTTCCTGTCTCTTACCAAGTGCATCACTGACTCGTAAGAGATTTTGTTTCTCATTTGATTCCTCTTGAAATTTGTTGACACCAACCAAAATACGTTGATTGTCATCAGTTTCTCTCTTTAATCGATATGCATTTTGTCTAATCTCTGCCTGGAAAAACCCTTTTTCAATTGCTTTTAATGCACCACCCATTTTCTCTATTTTCTTTAGATAATCCCATGTTTGTGCCTCAATTTCATCACAAAGTGATTCTATATAATGAGAGCCAGACATCGGATCAACTGTTTTTGTAATTCCACTCTCATAACCAACGATTTGTTGAGTTCGAAGAGCAATGTTAACAGCTTCTTGTGTTGGTAAGGCTAAAGCTTCATCTTTTGAATTTGTATGAAGTGATTGTGTTCCACCAAGAACCGCCGCCATAGATTGAATTGCAACTCTCACAATATTATTATCAGGTTGTTGTGCAGTAAGTGATTCACCGCTAGTTTGAGTGTGAAATTTTAGTTGCATTGAACGTGGGTTTTTTGCATGGAATTTTTCTTTTAGGATTTTTGAGTAAATTTTTCTAGCTACACGAAATTTTGCAATTTCTTCAAAAAATTCTATAGTACAACAAAAGAAAAATGAAAGTCTAGGAGCAAAATCATCAATTTTTAGTCCACGATCTAAACATGTTTGAATATATTCTATTCCATTTGCAAGTGTAAATGCAATTTCTTGCACTGCTGTACAACCTGCCTCCCTCATATGATAACCAGAAATGGAAACGGGATACCATTGTGGAACTTCTTTTGCACAATATGCAATCATATCACCAATTAATCTCATTGATGGGTTTGGAGGATAGATGTACGTATTTCTTGCAACATATTCCTTAAGAATATCATTTTGTGTTGTTCCCCTCAATACTTTACTTGAGAATCCCTGTGATTCACCAACAGCGATGTAATATGCTAAAAGTGTAGATGCAGTGGCATTGATTGTCATAGAAGTTGAAACATTACCTAGTTTGATTCCTTGAAATACAGTTTGCATGTCTTTTAGTGATGCAATTGATACGCCAACTTTACCAACTTCTCCTTCAGCATATGATGCATCAGGATCATGACCAATCTGTGTAGGGAGATCAAATGCCATAGAAAGTCCAGTTTGGCCTTTTCCTAGTAAAAATTTGAATCGCTTATTTGTCTCCTTTGCATTACCGAATCCAGAATATTGTCTCATAGTCCATAATCTATCACGATACATTCCAGCATGTATTCCTCTAGTAAATGGATATTTTCCAGGTTCTTCTTTTTTTGAGTTTTTTGATGACATTTGATAGAATGATTTTACAGGTATGCTAGAATCAGTTACAAATTGTTTTGGTTTTGATGTAGTTTTTACCATAAAATTCACTTGCGTAGTAATTCCTTTGATATTTTATCAGATGCCTCAAATGGATCAATCTTTTTCCCTTGAACTTTTTTGAGATATGTTGAGTATGACTTGCTCGATGTGATCATTGAAGAAATTTTTTGGTTAATTGTATTTAAGATTATATCATTTAATTCTATAGCAAGCATTTCGCTTTCTTTTTGTTTTTTACCTTTTTTCTTCTTTTTCATTGACGTGTTTAATTCTTTTACAAATTCAGTCATTCCTTTTCCAGTTTTTGACGAGACTTTTAATATTATAGGGTTTTTTTCTACTGAACCGATAAAATCTTGTACTGCCTGAAACAATTGTCCAGCCCCATCAAGATCACTTTTATTCACAATATACATATCACCAATTTCTGTGATTCCAGCTTTTATTGTTTGTATACTATCACCTGTATGTGGATTAAAAACAACTATGATGATATCTGCAATATTTGATATTTCAACTTCAGTCTGACCGGCACCAACACTTTCAATTATTATTGGATTAAATCCAGCATATTCTAGAACACGAATACTGTTTCTTATTGATCTAGAAATTGCACCAGTAGCACCACGAGATGCAATACTTCTAATATATGTCCCAGAATCCGTTGATTCAGTCATCCTTACCCTATCACCAAGAATTGCACCTCCTGATATGTGACTAGTTGGATCTATTGCTAAAATTGCAGGCTTCATTTTCATTTTCTTTAATTGGATTGCGACTTTGTTAATCAATGAAGACTTGCCAGCCCCTGCTGAACCAGTAAAACCAATAACAATTGATTTCCCTGAAGATTTGTAGATTTTTTTGATGAGTTTTCTAGATTCAATTTCATCATTCTCAAATATTGTTATTGCTTTAGCTATAGCACCACGTTTTGCTTTTTTTAAATCAGATATGAGAGTCAATTATGACATTATTTTGAATATGCAATAAATATCAGTTTGCTATTATTTTATGATGTTTCTTCAATGTCTTTTTCAAATTCGCTTGAAAGCCCTTCCCACCAATTATTCTCGACTTCTTCAGACATGCAATAATGATTGTCTAGTTCATTTATAGATCTATCTATTCACGGAATTTTGATTGGAGACTAGTATTTGTTCAATTTATCAAAAAACAACTACTTTTTTTCAACAATAATAATAGGAGTTTCTTGATTTGGTTCACTAATTTCGGTTTTAAGACCAATCTTACCAAACTCAGAATGCTGAATTTCTAATGTGACTGGTGTTGTCTTCCATCCATATTTTGGAATTTGCAATAATGACATCTCAGTAACAAATGATGAATTAGTATCAAATTTGTATTCTTTATGAAATGTTACATCCATACCTAAAATTTCTAGAATTGCAGATTCTGTATTATTAGAATTATCTTCAAATGATATTAATACAACTTTTTCATCTTCTAAATAAACAGCATCAAATTTAATTTGTTGTAAAATTATTTTATCATCTAATGATGACCCCACAAGATTAACAACACCAAATATAGAAAATATAGATACTACAATAAATATTCCAGATATTATAGATATTTTTTTTATCGATGCCAATTATGAAAACTCGGTTCTTATTCGTCTAAGAAATTTTGCTTGAATTTTTACTCTTTCGATTGTCTGTTCAATTGTTCTTTCAGTTCCTGGCATTGGGTTCTTTTTGAAGAATGTTCTAACCTCCTTTTCCATAGTGTCGTCTATAACAGACCCAATACTTGCAACTATTCTGTTTGCCAATGGATTTCCAGCACCAAATTTCTTAACAAGTTTTTTCCAGTGTTTTTTCATCCATGGCCAAAGTATTTCTTTACCATGAATATTTGCTGAAACACCCATTATTGGCACACGCATGTTCTGTG
>CACLNC010000035.1 GCA_902608175.1 uncultured marine group I thaumarchaeote
GTTATCTTATGGCTAGATTGAAAAATTCTGAGCATGAAGTTGTTGGATATGAAAGAATGACTGAAGAAAATCATGATTCAATTTGTGCATGGGGAACAATAAAAAAAGAATTAGTTGAGTTTTGTAAGAAAACAGATAGAAATTTTGATGATTTTTTAATTCATGATGGAAAAGAAATGCATGTTAGGATGAACAATGATGTCAAGTTTGATATCGGTTTGAAGGGACTTTGCACGTATAATAAATTAGGATTGATTAAAGATTTCATAAAAGATTGTGATGTAATTTATGGCGAAGCCCCATCATTAGAAGAGCTTGAAAAAGAATATGATATGATCGTAGATTGTACAGGATTTCACAGAGTTTATCTACCAAAACTACAAGAAGATTTCTTTTTACCAACGTACGAGTATAAAGTTGAATATGAAAATGGAGTACCATTTGATGATTTTTACATTGAGCCATTTCCAGGTATGTCAGGTTACTTTTGGTACTTTCCATTAGGAGAAAATTTTGCACATATTGGTGCAGGTGATTACAATAAAAACCACATCAAAGCAACTGATGCATTTCTAGAAAAACATGGTGGAAAAAAAATTCTAACTAAAGGACGTCCAATTAGATTAGCAACTCCTGATAGATGTAAACCATATTATTCTGGAAAAGTAGTTGGCGTTGGTGAATCAATTGGAACAGTGTATGCATTATTAGGTGAAGGAATCATTCCATCCATGCAATGTGTTGATATTTTCTTAGAAAATATGCACGACTTCAAAGCATATGAAAAAGCAGTTGAAAAGCATTACAAAGTTTATGCTAAAGTATTTAATTTTGTAAGAGCAAAAATTCATCACAATTTCAGTTTCTTAAAAGCACTACCAGACTTTTTATCAATATTCAGATATATGAAAAAGAATGAAGATAGATTTGGAATGCATATTAAAATAGCAGATTTAATGAAAGTTGCAAAAGCCTAGCCTAAACTAAACGAGCTTAGACCTTCCCTATTCGTCATACTAGATTTCAAGTTATAATCATAGATTGTTTCTGAATATTCATCTAGAATTTCTTTCATAGAATCAATTGTATCATCTAAATAAAATCCTGGACAGTCACCGGTGAACTGAAAAGTAGCATGAACTCTTGCGTTACCTTTGTCACTTTGTAGCCAAGTAGAAAATGGATAAAGATAGCAAACACCAGGACGCGTTGGATGAATTTTACACGAACCTTCTTCATCTAAATGTCTACATTTTATGTGAGTTCCATCATCAGCTTCAGTTTCATCATCTTTTCTTTTCAAATTAATACTAGTTAGAGTAGTTGTTCCACCTGTTGGTGTTGCTTCTTGCCAAGTTGCAATGATTGTTTCATTTTTTATAAAATCAGATATTTTCTGATATTTCATTCCAGCCCCAATAGTGATTAAATCATCAGAAGTGAGAGGTAATCTCCCTGCCTTTTACAACAATTATCACAATCAGGCCAATAACATTTCCATAGAATGTATTTTTTCTCATTACTAAGATATGGTATATGATAAACGACGCTATTAATTTTATATGAAAATTCAGTTACATCGTTTCTTTTTCCAAGTATAAAATCCTGTAATATAGGATCAATATCCCAGTCTTTTTTTAATAATGTAAGTGATTCTTCGATTTCTTTTTGAGACAACTATTTAGTGATAATCATGTTACTTATGTTATTAATGTTAAGGCAAAAAGGCAAATATGCAACTGCAACTGACAATAGGAGGTTTGTATGGTCAGAAATTGTTTGGCCACTAATACTTGAGATGAATGATGTTACTTTTACCTTAGCGCAGTATCAAAAAAAAAGGGATCAAGTTTGTAATAAAAAAAATGTTTCTAAAACTATGATTTCAAGAGGATTAGCCTCATTATTACAAAAAGAAATTTTATTGAAAGAAAATCATATTTATTCAATACATTATAGATTAATTGCATACATGAGATTAAAAGCTGAATGTGCCTATGCTACTGCAGTACACGAGATAAAAATTAGATAATTAATTTTAAAAATTGTTATATTATCAAGACCAGAGTTTTACTTAGTAGCCCGGTAGTGTAGCGGCAAGCATAGGGGCCCCTGGAGCCTTTGACCTCGGTTCGAGTCCGGGCCGGGCTATTTTTTAATTATCTAGAAGCTTCAGCAATTCTTTCTAATTCACTCTTCTTCTTAACAGAAGGTGCACTAGGATCATTTTTAGCAGATAGAATAAGATGTTCTGCTAAATATTCTTCAATAGGTTTTGGGTTTGAAAATGTTGCTTCTTTTACTGCGTCCGCAATAAATCTAAGAGCAAGATCAACACGCCTTAAAGGTGATACATCAACAGAAACATGATAAACAGTTCCACCATAAACAATTCTTGTTGTATCCTCATTTGGTGCAGAATTTTCAACTGCTCGTACAAGTATTTCAACAGGATTTTGTCCAGTTTTCAAATGAATAATATCAAATGCTGTTCTTACTACGTTTATAGAGTGGATTTTTTTTCCTGCCATTCTTCCAGTGTTTTTAGCATATTTTTTTCCAAAGTGCATTAATTTGTTAGCAAGACGTTCAACAATATTTACATCTGCCTTGTTGAAACGTTTAAGTGAAGAACGACCAAAATCCATAGGTAAAATTACCTGTTTTAATGATATTGCTGTTTTTAATCCAATATCATTTATTTGTATTTCAGTAGTATCCCATTTTCTAAATAACAAAAGTTTCTGTTCTGACATTTACTATCTCCTTGGTTTCTCTTTCTTACCTTCAACTAATTGTCGTAATGATGTATCGTTAACTTTGAAAACCTTAAAACGAACTCCCGGAATATCACCCATTGCGCCTCCTTGGGTTGCACCCATACCTTCAACGTGAACTTCATCATGTTCATCAATAAAATTCATCGCACCATCACGTGGAAGAAATGCTGTTATTGATTTACCATTTTTTATTAATTGTACTCTTACACATTTCCGAACAGCAGAGTTTGGTTGTTTTGCTTCAACACCAACTTTCTCCAAAACAATTCCTTTAGCTTGTGGTGAACCAGCGAATGGATTTGATTTTTTATCTAATCCAAGTTTCCTTCTTTTATATATAGAAATTGACCAGCGTTGTTTTTTCTTTTTCAATTTCAGTGCCCGTCCTGCAAAAAGACCTAATGGTGACTTTGCCAAATTTACCACTCCATTGCCAATTGTTCTGGACTATTGATAAGGACCTTTGTAATGTTAAAATATCTTCTTGCAAGTAGTCTTGCTTTTTCAGCATGTCTACCTTCTCTTCCAACAACAACACCTTTCTTTGCAGCATCTACAGTAACATCAGCTTGTGTTGTACCATCTAATCTTTCAGAAAATTTTACATCCAAAACAAATTTTGGGTTAAGCATGTTTTTCAAAAATTCTTCAGGTTCGGAAGAATATTCAACTAATTCTACTGGTCTTTTTATTATGTTTTGTAAATTTTTTATGTTTACGCCACCCTTACCAATAGCAAGCCCCATTTTACCTTCATTTACAACAAAAATCAATCTGTTAAGCTTTTCATCCTCAACTACATCCCTAGCTGTAGCCCTTGTTATTTTCTGAAATAACGCTATTAATTTCAATTCTTCGGATGAAAGTTTTATTTCTTGTGACATTGGTTTACCTAATTATTTTTCAAATCGATTTGACTCTCATTTAAACTTTCAATGATCATGTTATAATTTAATATCCGCCATTAATGATTTAATATCAGAATCATTTATCTTTGTAAATGAAATTGTAGAAATTCTATAATCAAATCCAGATAATCTTCCCAATGCTACAGAATTTCCATCATAATTTATTATTGGGACGTTTAATTTCTCAGCCTCTGAAGAAATTTTTTCTGTTACATCATTGCTCGTATTAGAAGATATTATTAATTTTACTTTGTCCAAAGAACCCAAGACCCGTTTTGACCCAATAATTACAGATTTTTCTTTGATTGCATCTTTCAATGTCTTTTCTAAAATTTTTTTCATTGTTTACCAGTTTTCTGAATTTCTGTCGTTTATAGATTTATTGAATATTATGATTTATTTTTCTTGTCCACATTCATGTAAAGATCAACGGTTCCACTTCCTATTGGAATTTGGCTACCAACTAGAACATTCTCTGTTATTCCTCTCAATGCCTCAATTTCACCTGTTCTTGCTGCAGATGCAATTGTTGGAACAGTTATCTCAAATGCAGCACGAGCAAGAACACTATTTTTAGTTCCAGCAATTCCATGTCTTCCAATTTGTTGCATGTGTCCTTTATGACACATTAAATCAGATACAAGCATAAGATATCGTTGATCAACTTCAAGACCCTGGTCCTCTAAGGTAGAAGTTAATTCATTGATCAATGCATTTCTAGCAGCCTCAATACCTAATGTTTCAACAATTTCAAATACATTGTTAGTTCTTACATTTGACACGTTTATGCCTTCAACTTTCAAAACTTTTGATAGATTAGAACCTGTAGTAGAGATAACAAATTCATCATTTTTACGTTCTAAAGTAATTCTTTCAATATCTGGAACCCCCTTAACTGTAGTTTTAAGAATTTTATTTCGTAAAGTAATTGCTGCTGGTGCATCTAATGTATCTGTTAATTTTAGTATTATTGTATCACCGGATACCTCCATTTTGAATTTTTTACTTGATTCTAATACACTGGTCACATCATCAATTGTACAATCACGAGTTTCCATTTTTGATTTACTCAATTTTAATTTTATTTCTGTAGAATAATCTGTTGATGAATCTGCAACATGAGCAATAGTTGTTTGTAAGATATTTCTTGCGATGTTAGTTGCTGCTTCCTTTGATTCCGCCACTTTTTTATCTAGATAAATTTCCATGGATGGTGTTGTAGGTTTTTTCCTTGCATCTACTAATTCAATCAATCTTGGTAATCCTAAAGTAACATTTTTTTCACCAATTCCAGCAGTGTGAAATGTTCTAAGTGTCATCTGTGTTCCTGGTTCACCAATTGATTGTGCTGTAACAATTCCTACTGCTTGTCCAGGTTCAGCCTGTGCTTTATTGTAAAGATCAAGTCCTTTTTTAGCGACTTTTTCTACGCCAGACTTGCTAAGTTTAGAAGCTGAAAGTGAATTAATTACATCATCCTGTAATCTTGGATTGAATGTTTTTG
>CACLNC010000036.1 GCA_902608175.1 uncultured marine group I thaumarchaeote
AAGGCAGCCTCGTTAAACTATGATGATATTTGGGGAATGAGAGGAAAGCCACTTGCTGTTCCATTACCACACATCTCGGGAACTGATGCTGCTGGTGAAGTTATTGCAATTGGTGAAGATGTGAAAAACATCAAGATTGGTGATAGAGTTGTTTCACATGGAAACATGTCGTGTCGAGTATGTGCTGCATGTACTGATGGTAAAGAATACAATTGCAGGAAAAGAAAGATTTGGGGATTTGAGACGGGCCCACTTTGGGGTGGATATTGTGAAGTTACACATCTTCCAGAAATTAATGTACTAAAAATTCCAGACAATGTAAGCTATGAAGAAGCTGCAGCTGCATCAATGACACTTTTAACATCATGGCACATGTTGGTTGGAAGAGCAAAGATTACTCCTGGACAAACTGTACTTGTAATGGGTGGAAGTTCTGGAGTTGGAATCTTTGGAATTCAAATTGCAAAACTGTATGGATGTACAGTGATTGCAACTGCAAGTCCAGACAAACTGGAAAAACTAAAAGAGTTGGGTGCAGATTATGCAGTTGATCATAGAAAAGAAGATTGGCACAAAGAAGTTCGTGCAATTACAAAACAGATTATTGGAGGACCTGGAGTTGATGTAATCTTTGAACACATTGGTGGTTCTCATTTCAACAAGGAACTTACACTTTTGAAATATGGATCAACGATGGTAACAACAGGTGCAACAACTGGATATGACGTACCAGCAGATCTGCGTCACATTTTCTTTAAAGGAATTAACATTCTTGGTTCCACACAAGGAACTAGAGCTGAGCTGGAAAACGGGTTTTACTGGATGAGTCAAGGAAAGATCAAAGCTGTAATTGACTCTGAATATACGCTTGAGAATGCTGTTGAAGCTCACAATAGAATGTTGAACGGAAAAGGCCTGGTTGGTAAGATAATTCTAAAGCCAGAATAGGCACGAAAACTGACGTAAACTGACGTAGTAAAAGTGTGGTATAGTGTGGTATTATATTTTATCTTGACAGATATTTTACCTAGATTAAGACTATTTTTGGTAATTCTATACCAAAGTTGATATTCTATAACGCCAATAATCTTTATGCCTGCTGAATATAGTAGAATGTTTCTTGTTGATAATCTAGCAGAAGAAAAAGGATTCATGGATAGTTCGACTGCTGAATATAACAGAAATCTATTCATCATTCTTCAAGGTGAAGGTGATAGACAATGGCTTCAATGTCTTTACATTGATAGAAAATTTACACCATTAAGTAGAATTTCGAGAATTATACCCTGTGGCCCAAATGATAAAAATGCTCTACTTGATGCATGTCTTGCATTTGCACCAGAATTCTTTGAATCATGTGAATCACTAAATGAAGTAAAGTCTAATCTATCTGACACTGGTATGCTTGAAGAGAAACGTCCCGAAGGTTGGGAGAAGTTAAGAGAAGAAGCACGTACAATTTTTGAAAAAAAGATAAGAATGATAGAATATCCTATTCCGGGAAAACTTTTAGATTCTAATGGGAAATATAACGGCAACTTAGATTAAGATTATATTTAATCTTCACAATTATTTTACTTAGATTAAGGCTATTTTGAGTAATTCTGTATTCAAAAAAGTAATCATACTTAATCACCCGGAGTTAGGTTTTAGGTTTCCACATTCATCATAATCGTCTTCATCAAATCCATCTTTATCATATCCATCTCTATCCCATCCATCTTCATCATATCCATCTTCATCATATCCATCTCTATCCCATCCATCTGAACTGAATCCGTCTTTATCACGTCCATGTCTATCAAATCCATCTTTATCATATCCATCTTTACCGAATCCATCTTTACCGAATCCATCTTTATCATACTTAGTACCAGTGTCTTTGTTTATTCTATCTTTATTCCAACACTCTTCATCATACTCGGTACCAGTCTCTTTGTGTATTCCATCTTTGTTAAATCCGGACAAATCAAATCCATCTTTATCTAGGTCATTTTTATCATATCCAAACCGATTATACCCATCTTCATCGAACTCATCCCAACCATCAGAATTAGTCATGTCAAGAATTATTTTTGTGAAATAAATGCTTTTTAGAACTATTTCAATTTGTTAGAAATTCTGCACACTTACACTTGGTGCAAATACAGTCCTCTATAACGTGCTTAGAAAACCTATGCCCGCATCTACAATATGGCCCCAAATAGTCATCTAGGTTTACCTTTAGTGCAATGCAGATTTTCTTTTCTAACCAATAAAATCTAGGATACCACCATAGGTACAACCATAATTTTTCTTTTAGTGGAACAGGTTGTAATGGCATATTTCTTAAATACATTTATGCTACAAAAGCAATTTGATACCTCGAGACTATTAATCTAGGCAATTCCTGACTAAGTTCATATTTTATCTTGACAATCTTTTTACTTAGATTAATAATATTTTGAATAATTCTCAAACCAAATTAGTTTTTGTAAAAATAGTATAACATAAATTTGAGAATGCCGTAAGTTGTCGGCGTAAAATGAAACTAATTTACCCAACCTATTTCTCATTTCGAGTATTTCCTATTGTAAAATATACATGTTAAGTATTACTTAACTACTAAACCTAATAGTATACTATGGCTAAACTTTTTATGCTTGGAGTACGTAATAGTATTGGTGATAAAATGAAAAAAGAAAAAGAAGTATACAATGGAAAAAAAATAAGCCTTTATGACTACAAAGACGAAGAAGGAAATGATGCAATCATTTTACAGTACGGAAATACACAACTCTACATCTGGGACGAAGACTTTGACGAGCTCGTTAATGGTGTGAATTTCGTATCGAACGAAAACAAACCAATAGGTGATTTCTACAGGTGAGCTCATCTTACCTGAATCCAGAATCTATCAAGACAAACAAACTGAAAGAACGTTACAAGCTGAGATGTCAGCTATGTGATCATCTGGATAAATGGACATCACAACTAGAAAAGAGGAACGTATCTGGAGCTGAGATTATGAGAAATCTACTCAGATATTGTCATATCTATGCATCAAGATGTACAGATCTACCAGAAGATGAGGAAAAGGTGCAAGATGACGTCTTTTCTTTCATTGAAAATGTCGGAAAAAAATATCCATTTGGCACAGGTAATAGAGTAAAGTTAGTGGAGATGATGATATATGCCGCATATTGGCTAATTGACCCACAATTGAATGATGTTACAGATGCTGGAAAAGTGTCGTAAAGTGTCGTAGTAAAAGTGATGTATAGTGATGTATTATTTTTTATATCATATCAAAATGTTGAAATGCTTCCTTGATTAAATGAAGATTTTTTTCAGGGCAAGGCCATCGCCTTTCATTTTTTCTATTCCCAGCCTTTTTGACTGGAATTCCGTAAACCTCTTTTGCATGAGCAATCCATCCTGATTTTACATTAATTCCATGTTTTTCCTTAACGTAATCCTTGATTGTCTGATATCCGACCATGAAAATTCTACGCTGTAAAGTATTAAAATGATTTTTATTTTTTCAGTAGAGATTCAGCCTGTTTTGCATATTTTTCATTCTTCTCAATTCCAATGTAGTGTCGCCCTAATTTTTTTGCCACTTTTGCTGTAGTGCCAGAGCCCACAAACGGATCAAGCACCAAATCTCCCTTATTTGTAAATAATTTTATGAACCATTCAGGCAATTTATCAGGAAATGCTGCACTGTGCTCTTTGTCATTATTAACAACAGGCGCAAATTCCATCAGTCCATCATATTCTACTACATTATCTGGATTTACCTTCTCTCTATCAAGCCAGTTTGCCACTTCTCTTTCCAAACCGCTTCCAGATTTTGATCTACGTCTTTTTTGATCATCTTTTGACATCTCATTTCTAGTTCTTTTTTCAGTACCATTATTTTTTCTCAATCTGGTTTTTGCCCATTCTCCTATTGGTACCTGAACTGCTTCTTGATTCATTCTGAATTTTTTTTCTTTAGTGAAATGAAGACATCTTTCCCATCCATCTCTGAATCTATTTGGCCATTTTCCTGGAAAAGATGTAGTCTTTCTCCAGATGTATTCCTCGGTCCACAACCATCCTTGTTTTCTCATATCTAAAATTAGTTCAATAATGTATGTAGAACGCTCACCATTTTTTGCTGGCTCCTTTATGTTTAGTACAAAAGAGCCTGTTGGCTTTAAGACACGATATAATTCCACAGTTATTTGTAAAAACCATTCATTGTATCCTTTGATAGGCTTTGTATCATAGTTGTCTCCTCTCTTTCCTGCATATGGTGGTGATGTAACAACAAGATCGATGGAGTTAGATGGAAACTTTTCTAGCTCAACTAAACAGTCTGAATTGATTATTTGATCTCGTTTCATAAATTAACATTCAATTTTTTAAATATAAACATCCCTGAAAAAATTCTCCCAAAATTTCTTTGGATCTTTGCCATACATTTCGGAAAAATAATCATTCATGCCTTCACTAGTTTTTATTAGTGCCTCAAAAATTGTTTCGTATTCATCAGATTCAGAAAATCTCGTTGCCTCATCTTCAATAATTTTAAGAACTTCATTTCTACAATTTTTATTCCCAGAAATAAATTCCCAAAATTGTTTTCCTATTACAATTTTCTCATTTTTTAAACCGGTTCTAACATTATTTGAAAAATTCAAGCTTAATGTATTGTTATTTCCATAACAAATTCCAAAAATTGGAATTTCACCAGGAAACTCTTTTTTTGATTTTTCCATCTTTGAACGATATTTTTCTACGTTTGATGTATTATGTTGAGGTCCAGATACAACTATGATATTGTAGAATTTCTTTCCTTTTTTTATTCTCAAATGAAATCCTTTTTTTGGGGTTTCATGTGTAAATTCTCCTGCAATTTGCTGCAGCTTTGTCCCAAAACTACCTGCCAGTCCTTTAATTTTTCCGTCGAAGATCAAAGATTTTGCAAATTTTTCTTTTGTTTGTAACTCTAACTGATCCTTCATTAGTGCGTAATAGAATGGATTGATAATAATTTCAGAGTAGTTTATTTTTTTCCCGAATCTTT
>CACLNC010000037.1 GCA_902608175.1 uncultured marine group I thaumarchaeote
GCTAATATTGGAAAAAATGGTGAAACAGCATTATTCTTCGGTCTATCTGGAACAGGAAAAACCAGTCTATCAGCAGATCCTAATAGACTGCTAATAGGTGATGACGAGCATGGATGGTCAGAAAATGGGGTTTTTAATTTTGAAGGTGGGTGTTATGCAAAATGTATTAACCTCACGGAAGAAGCTGAACCACAAATTTGGAATGCAATAAAATCTGGCGCAGTTCTTGAAAATGTTATAGTAGATAAAGAAACATTGAAGCCAGATTTTGATGATGGCACTATTACAGAAAATACTAGAGCTGCATATCCACTTGATTACATTCCTGGAGCAGTTTTTCCAAGTGTTGGAGGACATCCAAAAGTTATAATTTTCTTAACAGCTGATGCATTGGGTGTATTGCCACCTGTATCAAGACTAACTAAAGAAGGAGCAATGTTTCATTTCTTATCTGGTTATACGAGTAAACTAGCTGGAACAGAACGTGGTATCAAAGAGCCAATTTCAACATTTTCAGAATGTTTTGGTGCACCATTTATGCCAAGATTTGCATCTGTTTATGCAAAAATGTTGGGAGAAAGAATTAGTCAACATAACACAGTTGTTTACTTGATAAATACTGGATGGTCAGGAGGACCATACGGAGTTGGAAAAAGAATCAGTATAAAGTATAGCCGTGCTATGGTTACTGCTGCATTAACAGGTTCTTTAGATATTGTAAAATATCGTCATGATGAAGTTTTTAATCTAGATGTTCCTACAGAATGTCCTAACGTTCCATCAGAAATTTTGGACCCAAAAAATACTTGGATAGATAAGGATTCATATGATCTTTCAGCAAAAAAACTTGCCCAATTATTCAGTGATAACTTTAAGAAATTTAAGAGTGTCACTGACGATATTAAATCCGCTGGACCAAATTAATAAAACTATTTTCTTATTATTACACCAATAACAGCAACTACTACTATTATCACCATGATTATGATTATTGGTTTTTGTGGAAATTGGAATGACGAATTAAAACTTGATTTTTCTTTCTCTAGATCTGATTCAACATAAACTGTTTGATATGATTTAGTCGTATCATTTTCAGTTCTTATATTTGCTTCAATCCAATATTCACCACCAACTAACCCTGAAATACCATCACTTTTTTTAGGAGTTATTGATGTTGTTTGTGATATTTGTGTATCCTTGTTAGTAACCGTGAATTTTGCATAAACCCAATCAACTGGATTGGTAATTTCAAAATGCATAAGCCCATCATTTTCTAGAGTAACAAACGTAGCATGATTGATGTAAATTTGAATAGGTATTTGATACACTACATCATTATGTTTTAGTAATACACGACTTTCATATTCTTCTTCATAATTATCATACAAATTTGATGAAATTTTTAAAATATTATCCTCAAGTTTATGCGTAAATTTGATATTTTCAGTTTCTTCAAAAGTTACATTCAGATCATCAAGAGATTCAGATAGACTCTTAATTTTCAATTCTTTTACATCAAGCTTCTTTTCATTGGAAAAATCAAATTTTAGGGACGTTGGAGAAATTATTAAATCGGCATTATATGCCTTGGTCACATTAATTCGTCCAGAACCAGTTTCATCTACTGAGAATTTTTTACCATACGAATCAGTTACCGGGTCAGTTGTGGTGACAAGAATTGATTTTATTTCATTAGGTTTTAAATCTGGATTTTTTTCTAGTAATAATGCAATAGTACCACTGACATGTGGTGCAGCATAACTTGTTCCCGTAGTCATATTGTAGCCATTATTAGATGTGGTTGTATTCACAAATACACCAGGTGCAACTAAATCTGGCTTAATAAAAAAATGTGATACAGGACCTCGAGAACTAAAATATGCAACATAATCTGGATGATAAAACACATTTAATTCACCAGTGATATTTTTTCCTAACATTTTCTTTATTTCTAATCCATCTTGTTGATTAATTGAAACAGCTGGAATACTTGGTTTGTATCCGTCTTCAACAAACTCATGTATTAATTCACCAAAAAATATTCCGGGCCTATTATTGTATACTATTATTGCACTTGCACCATATTTTGCTGCATTTTTTTCTTTATCTGAAAAGAAAACAAGCTCATCATCTGTTTCACCGCCCCTTTCTGCAAGAAGAATTATATCTTTCACATTTAGATTTTCTAAGTCCTTATCTCTACTATACTCACCAAATCTAATCTCAGCAATTATTGGTGATTTGATACTCTTTGTTCCAACCATTGGGAATGCTTCAAACTGTTTTTCATTGATCTCTAGTGTTGAAACAAGACTATTTGCAACATTATTGTATGTGGCACCAACTGTTATTGCATTTGGATTACTCGCTGGGCTTCCAATTGTACTACTTTCAGGACCGCTATTCCCAGCAGCTGCAACAACAACTATTCCTGCATCAACAGCAGTATTTACAGCACTGTCAATCTCATTATCAGTTCTATTTACACCAAGACTGATGTTGATAATATCAGCCTTATCGATTATTGCTTGATGTATAGCCTTTGAAATTAATTCTGATGCTACACCCTCACCATCTGCTGATACTCTATAGGCTAAAATTTTTGATTCTGGTGATATTCCCTTTATATTCCCATTAGCAGCAATTACTCCAGCTACTTGCGTACCATGACCATCTGTATCCATTGGCAAATTATCATTTTCCACAAAATCATAACCTCCAATAACTTTTCCAGTATCACCAAAACCATAAAGATCAGGATGATTGTAATTAACTCCAGTGTCAATTATGGCAATTTTTATTCCTTGACCATAAACGCCAAAATTATTTGGGTATGTAGCACCTATGTATGGTCCACTATTCTCTAGAACTGTTTCAAATTCATTTTTCTTTTCGTTATCATAAAATAACATCAAAGATGTTATGAAAAATATTAAAACAGTGAATAGACCAATAAACTTCAGCATATTTGTACTGTTTTCATGCTGTAAAAATGCCTTCCTTAGTAAAACAATAAATTGTCATTCAAAAATTGGATAGTATGGGAAAATACACACTTCCTGAGATGCCTTATGCATATGATGCATTAGAGCCTCACCTTGATGCACAGACAATGGAAATTCATCATTCAAAACATCACCAAAAATATACTGATGGAATGAATGGTGCATTAGAAAAACTTAGTCCTGAACTACAAGAAAAGGACATTGAAGAAATTCTGTCAAACATCAATCAAGTCCCTGACGAAGTTAAGGGTGCCATTAACTTTAATGGTGGAGGATATGATAACCATAAACTGTTTTGGAACAGCATGAAACAAAACGGTGGCGGTGAACCAACTGGTGCAATTGCTGATGCAATCAATGATTCCTTTGGATCTTTTGCAGAGTTTAAAGAACTATTCTCTAGTAAAACAGCTCCAATTCAAGGAAGCGGATGGGGTTGGCTTGTATACAATCCAAGCTCCGGTAAAGTTGAATATCAAGCAATGTCAAACCAAGATAGTCCTAGAACTAAAGGATTAGTTCCTCTTCTAGGATTAGACGTTTGGGAACATGCATACTATCTCAAGTATCAAAACAAAAGACCTGATTACATAGCTGCTTGGTGGAATGTCATCAACTGGGATGAGGTAAACGATCGATTCTCAAAGGCAAAATAATCTCTTCCTTCTTTTATTTTTAGCATAAAAACATCAAATGCATTTATACACATCTAGACAGGTTTTGTTTTATGAGTGAAGAACAAGCACAGCAACTAATGTATCAAATGCAAATGCTAGAAGGCTATCTTACTGATCTTTCACAAAAAGAATCTTCATTATTGAATATAGTGCGTGAGGCAATATCTGCAACAGAATCAATAAAAAATTCAAAGATCAAATCTGATTCTGAAGCGTTAGTTCCAATTGGGATGGGGACATACATGAAAGCAAAGATTTTACCAAATCAAAAAGTCATCTTGAACATTGGTGCAGGTGCAGCAATTGAAAAGGATCAGGAATCAGCAGTCACTTGGATTGAATCTAGAATTAAAGAGTTTGAAATTGCATTGCAAGAAACTAATGCACAAAAACAACAAGTCATTGCAAATCTAGAAAGCGGTAAACAACAAATGAATCAATTAATGCAACAAGCTGGACAAAAACAGAAATAAAGAAAATATGTTTGATTCATTACGGAATGCATTCTCAAATGTTTCAAAGAGTTTCGGAGAGAAAGAACTTAAAGAAAAAGACATAGAACAAATTCTTTTTGAATTGGAAATTTCATTACTAGAATCTGATGTAGCAACAGAAGTAGTAGATTCCATAAAATCAGATTTAAAGGAAAAATTGATTGGTTCATCAGTTCAGAAAGATGAGATACCAGAATTTATAAAAAATAGTTTAATCCAAAGTATATCAAACACCTTTGATTCTATAGGCAAAATTGATTTAATTTCTAATATTTCCGCAAAAAAGGAAACTTCTGAACCATACATTATACTATTTGTTGGTATTAATGGTACTGGAAAAACAACTACTCTAGCAAAAATGGCAAATTTGTTACAAAAATCAAAATTTTCTGTCGTTGTTGCAGCTGCCGATACATACAGAGCTGGTGCAATTGAACAACTGCGTGAACACACAAACAGATTAAATCTGAAACTAGTTGCACAGAACTATGGTTCTGATCCAGCTGCAGTTGCACGAGATGCTGTACTGTATGCTAAATCACACAAAATTAATTGTGTCTTAGTTGATACTGCAGGAAGAATGCAAACTAGTAAAAATCTCATGGAGCAAATATCAAAAATTACTCAAGTGGTTCAACC
>CACLNC010000038.1 GCA_902608175.1 uncultured marine group I thaumarchaeote
ACTAATTGAACGATATACAATTCAAGTTAATGAAAAGGAACTTGGATATGGCGTAAAGTCAGTAACTGGGATCAACATGAACTCAAAACTTCGCGATAACGTAATTGATGAGCTCTTCAAGATTGATGGAGTAAGTGAGATCTCTGAAGTGACTGGCAGATTTGATATTATGGTTACAATGCATACTAAAGATCTCAATGAGATGCATCAGACTGTTTCCGAGAAGATTGGAAAGATTGACGGTATTATTGGATCAGAGAGTTTTATCGAGATGAAAAGGAGAACGAAGCCAATGCCGTTCCTAAATTCAGAGTAGTTGGTATTTATTATTTGGAGGATATGATATACCATGCAAGAAAGTACCACCAAAATTCGCATCAAGACATACTATGAATTAACAAAACCAAAAATTTGGTATCTTTTAGTTTTCACAGCATTTGGTGCTGCAATTACAGCTTCCAATGTGTATAATGTAGAAATTTCAATTGGAACTTGGATCTTGATGATTGCTGGAGTTGCAGCAGGTTCTGCAGCTGCAAACACACTGACAAACTATCATGATCGTGACATTGATGCAATTATGGACAGAACAAAAGAACGACCAATTCCAAGCCAGAGAATATTTCCAGCTGAAAAAGCAAGAGACTTTGGTTTAGTGCTGGCAGGAATTTCAATTGCATGTTCATTTGGAATAATGTACACAACAGGATTCTGGAATGGAATTTGGTGTGGAATCTTTATGGTATTTGGTCTAGCAGATAATATTCTAATTTACAGTCATATGTTGAAACGAAAAAGTCAACTAAACATAATTCTTGGTGGATTCTCTGGTGGCGCACCAGCAATGATTGGCTTTGCAGCAGTAACTCTTACTGGTTTGTGGGACTTTGGTTTGATAATTGGAGGCCTTGTGTTTATCTGGATACCAATGCACATCTGGGCTTTGACATTACACTTTAGAGATGATTATAGAAAAGTAGACGTTCCAATGCTAACTGCAGTCTTGTCAGAAAAGACATCTGCAAGAGTGATTGCAGGAACAACACTGATGATGGTTTTGTTTAGTGTTGTACCATTCTTCTTGGTGATTCCAGAAACAGGCGAGCCAGTAATGGGTGAAGTGTATCTTTACACTGCAATTGCTTCTGGTGCCTTGATGGTAATTCTTAGTGCATGGGTAGTTTCTAAACCAACTGAAAAATCCTCTTGGGTTCTTTTCAAATTCTCAAGTCCATATCTTGCAGTATTGTTTATTGCACTTATGGTAGATTCTGCACTGTAAGATGGATTATGGAAGAAGAAGCAAAAGATCTGATAGTTCTAGGCGCTATAAACAATGGTGCTAGACAATTCAATAAAATTTCTAAACTAACAAAAATTGATCCAAAAGAACTCAATGATATTTTAGCAAAACTTGAAAATCGTGGATTCATTACTGCACAAGAAAAAAATGGTTGGCTAGGAAGAAAAATTGAGTTGAATGTGACAGAAAAAGGAAACAAAGAGCTTCAAGAAAGAGTCCATGAGTTGGAAGGAAAATGGGAGAATATGAGAAATGCCTATGAATCTGGTGACAAACAAAAATTACAACAAATTATGAAAAATGAAAAATCATTTCTTCCTACAATGATGTTTTTTGGAGTTATTGATATCATGATGTTTAGTATGATGTTTAGCATGATGGGTATGGCAATGTCGAGTTACATACCAGCTGAAGATATGTCACAATTTGATAATGGTGCAGGAGATGGTCTTGGTGACTCTGGTATGGATGATGGTGGATTTGACTTTGATATTGGATTTTAGGATATGGTAAAATGGATACTGTCTGTCCAAAGTGTAAGCGTGATCTTAGACTTCATACAAAGAAAGAACTGCTAAAATGTTCACTGAAATATTGGACATCTGACTGGAAAACCAAGAAATGAAGCCACTGTTCCAACTGAGTACTCGCTCATATGACGAGGAGATCATTCTAGTGCAAAAAGCAATGCAAGAACTTGAAGCGAAATGTAATGTAAAAAATGGATTTGCACTGAAAGAGGCATCTAAAATGGCTGGCTGGACATTTTTTGATCTGGAACTAAGTACAGAGATGCTTTCTATAATAGAGACTTCTGGCATGATGATTAACGCCCAGGGTTTTGGATTTAATGAACAGCTGAAAAATTTTGTAGGGCATTATTTAGAGACAAAGGGAAGTAACTGTAGAATCAAGAAGATAGATTATTAGATTTACTGGTTTAATTTTGAAAACATTACAGATCTTGTTTTAAAATCAATCTTTTCAACTTTGTAACCTGCTTTGAATACTGCTGAATCGCTTGGAACAGGGAGTTTCTCTCCAATTATTTCATTAATTTCTATAAATGTTAAAGTAACATTTTCAGTTTTATCCATTAAGAATTTTTCCAAAGCAAGATATTTTGTTCCACTTCCCATAGATGATGTTGGCATAAGATGTTAATATTCCATGCCCTAGTTTATGTCACCGTTATCAAACTCTAGCAGTTGGATTGTTGGTTCATGATATTTCGAAGATATTGAAACTTCATCTACGACCATACCTTTGCCCCATGACCATGATCTTGTTTTTGTACCAGGTAGGGATCGTTATTCCATGACTAGTCTGACCTTCTACGGAGGCGTAAACGAAGTTGGTGTCTATCGCAATAACTTTTAGATAAATCAGATCCTAAAGCCTAGTGAGTTGCCATATTTTGAAACTGGATTAGAGCATTTATCTCCTCCACGTATATGGGCATCAGGTGAATTACTCACGTCTGAAGAAATACAGCAAGTCTTGGATTGGTTTCTAACTGAAGATAAAGAATTGAATTTATTATTATTCTGGAGAGAAATGGAAACGGAACTACAAAATTGGATTCAACATTATAATGAGCAAATCTCCCTATTGTCAGACAAAGAAATTAACCAATCATGGAAAAATTATCTTGATTATATTAAAACCACAAAAGGTAAAACTCTAGAGACAATGACACACAAACAAGTATACACACATGCAAGAAAAACATTTGAAAAAATGTACTATAGTAGAATGGAACAACGTTATTTTTCAAATTGGCGTGTAGCAGAAACGGTGGTAGATCCAAAACAAAGAACTGGATATATGAGTCATAGTCTTGAAACAATCTTTTCAGACGAATGGAATAAAAAAATGTATAACACAAAATATGAAGATATGAAATGAAAGCCATAGTCACAAAAATACTAAATATCAAATAGAGAAACTGTGGTATGAGTTCGGATTTTCTAATCGACGCAAAAAAGCAATACAAAGTATGGAAAAGAAGTTACAAAAAACGAAATACAAAACATTCTGATATGGTAAAAGAAATAAACGAAATTTTTAACCTGAAAAAAACTAATGAATTGGCCACAAAATCAGTACCAGGGTTCTGGGCAGGAGATATTGATAATCACAAGCCTAGATTTATTGTTGTAAGTCTAAATCCAGGACGAAAGCATAAGGATGCTCACGGTCTTTCACTTGATGAGAAAAAAGTCAGCAAAAGAAAACGCAAAAGGATGGAGTACATATAAGAAAAAAAGAAGTGATTGGTTCAACCGACCTAATTTTCAACGTAGCATGTATTGGAAAAGGATTTACAAATTTATCGGTATTGGAATGGACTGCAAAACACCGACAAAAAAAATGAATGGTAATTATGTTAGCGAGAACGTACTTAATCTGAATTTATTTCCTTATGCTTCAAAATCAGCAACAAAATTTGGAAAAAAACGTTTTAGTGTAAAACAACTAAAAATTATTATCGAACATTTGGATTTGTTATTTGGTCTTATCGAAAAAAAACAACCGGACTATTGTTTTTTTAACGGTAAAGTTTGGGAAACATTGTTAATAGAACAGAAACTATTTTCAATCAAAGGAAAAAAAGATTTTAAGAAAATATTTTCTAAGAATGATTTTCATGTATATGGTTTAAAAAAAGATAAAACAGGATATATTGTATTCAACAGATTTCTTATTCAGGGTGTAAGTGGTGAGGGCGTTAATGATAACGATCTTACGAAACTAATTCCTAAAAAAATAAAAAAGTGGAAAAAATCTACCCGTTAATAATCAATTCTTTTAGAATTTTGATGATTTCTTTATGCAATGGCATCCAGATTTCAGGTTTGAGAAATGTGCCGTATGTTCCAGTCTTGTCAAAAATTTTTTTTAGTTCTGGAATTGATGAAATCTTTTCTTCCCAAAGTTTTGACTCTTGTGTTGCTATTCCAGGACCAGAATTTTTTACATATCCGTACAATGCATCAAGTTTGAATTTGAAATCTCCACTACTACTAAGTTTTACGGGGGCTCTCTCTCCATCAGCTACAGTATCAAAGTAAGGCAAGATCATTGGAGTGGCTCCTGTACCGTAGGTAATTCTATTTCCAGATAACACTTTTATCTCTTCAGTAAATTCATCAAAGATTTTGCGTTGTTCGTCATCCAACTTTGATTTGTTAAGATGTTTTTTGAATGACTCCTCATCATTTTCGTCTCCTCTAGTTTGAGATTTTTTTCGTTTTATCTCAGCTAGATCGTATGGATATGTGCTAGTAACTACAATTTTTTCATCCGAGTTGGTTTGGAATTCATTTATCTCAAGTGCAAATGTCGGAACTCTGTGTTTTGCATCTATCTCATTAAAACCATCTATGGATGGTCGTAATTTTTTTGGAATTCTGTCCATTGCAATCACTAGAGTATAATCACCCTTTTCAAAATTATTTTTTATTCCATTCAAACAACTTTCAAGATCATCTGGATCTACATTATT
>CACLNC010000039.1 GCA_902608175.1 uncultured marine group I thaumarchaeote
TTTGTTCCATCTATTTCCGGTAATGCTTCAAAATCATTTAGACAAATTACAGTGAACTCTGGTTCATGATTATCAAGTTCTTCTTTTGAAGGACGAACAAATAGTTGTCGTGCAAAAAGACTTTGCCAGGCATGATCATTTATGATCCTAATTGGTAATCTATTACTTTTATCCGCACCAACAAAACCATCGAATACAAAAATCTCTTTATCCACAATAGATTTTTCCATTTTCTCTAGAATTTGATTAAATTTTTCTGTTGGAAATTGATGATTGATTTTACCCCAATCAATCTTATCATGCGTTTCATCATCATAAATAATAAAACGATCATTTGGAGAGCGACCTGTATATTTTCCAGTTTTTACAGATAATGAATTAGTTGATGTAAGTACCCCCTCATTATTACTAATTGAAATCTCCACTAGTTTTTCAACTGGAAGATTTCTACGTATTTTTGATGAAGAAACCCCTAATTCCTGCATCTGAGTCAAAAATTTACTCGCGGACATAATACGCAACCGACTTTGAAAACATTATTATCTCTTTCTGATAATTTTCAGAAAATAACATCAGGAACGTATTTATTTAAAAATTCAATTTTTTTATCATGACAATTAACAAGGATAAACTTGAGATTAGAAAAAAAGTGTCTAAGAATAGACCAAAATTCATTAGACCTGAAAGTTGGCGTTATAAAAGATTAGAAACTACATGGAGAAAACCAAAAGGTGTTGATAATCACCAAAGGAAGCAAAAAAGTCGTGGACGTCCTGGTCTAGTCAAAATTGGATATGGAGGACCAAGAATCTCTAAAGGATTACATCCATCAGGATATACCGATAATTTAGTTCATAATTTACAGGAACTTGCAAAATTAGATCCAAAAATTGATGGAGTGAGATTAGGACATAGTGTTGGAACTAAAAAAAGAAAAGAAATTCTAAATATTGCAATAGAAAAAAAATTCAAAGTGTTTAATGCGAGAGTGAAGCAAAGTGCCAGTTAATTTAAAATCAAAAAAACGACTTGTCTCAAGAGTCACAGGTGTTGGACTCAAACGAATTCATTTTGACTCTGAACATTTGGATGATATCACAGATGCAATTACGCGTGATGATATTAGAAGTCTATTAACTGCAAATACAATCAAACTAAAATCAATAAAAGGTGCATCTAGAGGTAGAGCAAAAATAAAGAAGACTCAGAAAAAGAAGAGAGGCGTAACACAGGGTTCCAAAAAAGGTAGAAAAGGTGCAAGAGTTGGAAAGAAAGAAGTTTATGTTAAGAAAGTTCGTTCACTTAGACATATTCTAAAAGTTGTAAAAGATAGAAAAGAAGTTACAAATCAAGAATTCTGGTCTCTTTATAAGAAGGTTGGTGGAAACACGGTGAGAAACAAGGCCCATCTACATACACTGATTAAAGAAGTTCAAACAAAACGAAAAGCTTAGAAAGAAAATAATCTGTTTTTATAATCTAAAATTTTTCCCTCTGAAGTCTTAATGCCTTCTTTAGATAGGATGTTTACTTTTCTTTCTATACCAAATGCATACCCACCTATTGTTCCATCAGACTTTACAACACGATGACATGGAATGATTATAGGAAATGGATTATTCTTCATTATCTGACCAATTTTTCTTTGACCATTTTTTAAACCAACAGCTTTTGCCAATTCACCATATGTTATTATTTTTCCGGGTGGGACTTCAAGAAGTTTCTTGTAAACTTTATCTTCTAATTTCAAAACTTCTCTACCACAATATTATTTTTAGAGAGTAAATCAACTATTTTCTGTTTATTTCTACCTAGTCCATTCCAATCAACCAATGCTGTACTAACTTGGGAATTTCTTTGTAAAATATGTGAAAAAAGTTCATCATCCAAGTGATCTAAAGCATGTTTCGGGATTACGGTCCCTAGTGCAAATTTACCATGAATAAGTTCATTTGTAAATTTTTTAGGATAATGAGTTCCTCCTATACAAATTGCTGCAGGATGATTTGTACTATCCTGATTCAGAGTCTTAACAACAATTTCAGCAACAGAGTTACAAAGATTAACATTTTTCCATTCATTTTGACTAGTCCCAATTTCAATGAAGATAGTTGGTTTGTTTAATGCAGTAGGACCATGATGAGTTGCCTCTATTGTTATCTGAAATTCTGAAAAAGATTCTTTTTCATTCCAGAGATTTCTCATGTATGATTTTTGTATATTTGGATGAGGAATGGCAATCTGTCGTGGATTTCCACCAAAATCTGCAGTAGAAAAATTACCAGTACTATGACATGTTAAAGCTAATTTACCTGATTCTGAAGCATGTTTTGAAAGAAAGATAAATCCATCATAATTGAATTTCTCTTCTAACCAGTCTGCAGAAATAGATGGAGTATCAATTATCAAAAGGTCAAAATTTTCTGAATGGAAAAATTCGTTGTTCTTATCCATATTTTTAGAGATAAATCTTGCCATGTTATACCCAGCAGGGTCATCACGGAATGCTACCAATAGTTCCATGAATAAAAGATATATTGATACCTTATTAATTTCGATTAAGTTGAACCCTAAACAGACATTAAAGAATGTACTAAATACTATCAAACTCACCAAAAAATCTGATAAAGAGGTTTACAAAGAGCATCTTAGGCTAGTTTTATTAGGAATTACAATAGTTGGTACAATTGGATTCATAATTCAGTTTATTTTTTCCGTTGCAACAATGGGTGATGCATAAATGTCCGAGTCAGAGTCACCTACAGAACCAGTAGTCGAGTCAGAGTCACCTACAGAACCAGTAGTCGAGTCAGGAATTAATTCTCATCTATATGCTGTTAAAACTACTGGTGGTCAAGAGAAAGTTGTAATGCGATTATTAGAAGCAAAAATGAAATTAAATAAAATTGATATTCAATCTGTCTTAATGATAGATGATATCAAAGGTTACATTGTGATGGAAGCTGAGGATCCTCAAAAAATGTTTGGTACAATTCAAGGTATGAGACATGTAAAAGGTCAACTAAGGGGTGAAATGGAATTTAAAGAGATAGAAGGATACTTGGTTAAGAAATCAATAGTTAGTGATCTTGAAGTAAATAACACTGTAGAAATAATTGGTGGACCATTCAAAGGAATGAAAGCTACAATTACAAGAATTGACTCAGAAAAAGAAGAAGCTGTAGTTGTTTTACTTGATGCATCATATCAATTACCAGTTACTGTTGATGCAAATTATCTTAAACAGGTTGCGGAGTAGGAAGACATAAATTTTTTAGGAAAGTGAATGATTCATGGCAAAACAAACTATCTCATCACTTGTGACTGGTGGCGGAGCATCTGCAGGTCCTCCTCTTGGACCAGCTTTAGGTCCAATGGGTGTAAACATAATGGAAGTAATTAATGGAATTAATGAGAAAACTAAAGATTTTGAAGGAATGAAAGTTCCCGTAACTGTCTCTGTTGATTCTGATACAAAAAAATGGGAAGTTGAAATTGGTATACCATCTGCATCAGCATTAATTTTAAAAGAATGTGGAATTCAGAAAGGCTCTGGTACATCTGGTACTGATTGGGCTGGTGATGTCTCAATGGATTCTATTATAAAGGTGGCTAATGTCAAATTGGAATCTTCGTATGCAACGGAAATAAAATCAGTTGCAAAACAAATTATTGGTACATGCCAATCATTAGGAATAAAAATTGAGGGTAAAACACCAAAAGAAATCACTGCTGAAATCAATGATGGTAAGTGGGAAGAAAAATTTTCCTGATTATTTAATATAGATTTCTTCTTTTTCGGTTTTTTGTAATTCCACAAAAGTTTCAGTACTAGTAATTCCAACTATGTTTCCAATTTTTTCAATGATCACTGAATGAAGTTGTTCTAAATCCTCAGAAAAAATTCTAATTATAATATCAAATCTTCCTGTAACTTCATAAATTGATACAACGTACGGTATATCCATAAGCATTTTGTGTATAGTAGATTTATCTTTTGGATCACGATTAATTCCAACTAATGCTTTCACACCAATTCCCAATTGTGAATCATCGGTTTCTATTGTAAACTTGGTTATGATTTTTTTCTTAACTAATCTGTTTATTCTACTATAAAGAACAGATGAATTAATGCCAAATTTTTTTGAAAGTAAAGGTATGGAAGTATTACAATTCTTCTTTAACTCAATTAGAAGTTTAAGATCTAAATCATCAACTTTTTTCATATACTAAGAATTAATTTCATGTCATAAATGTAAGTTTTGGTACTTTTACTATTCAAATCAAAAATAAATTAAACCATATTTCTAAAAAATATCCTGTATAAAATGCTAAACGATTTTAAGTAGGAAATTTTGAAAAATTCTATCATGGTGAATGAAACTAAATTATTGGAAACAATCAAAGGTGCTAAGAAATCTGAAAAAGAGAGAAAATTCAAACAGTCTTTGGAAATGATAATGGTGTTTAGAGATATAGATGTTAAAAAAGGATTTGCAATAAATGAAGTAATTCAATTACCGAAAGAAATGAGTCAACCAGCAAAAATTTGTGTAATGGCATCAGGTGATATGGGATCAAAAGCAAAAGATGCTAATGCTGATGAAGTTTTA
>CACLNC010000040.1 GCA_902608175.1 uncultured marine group I thaumarchaeote
TCAGGCTCTGTTAGAATTGTATTAAATTTTGATTCAGGTGATAGTTTTACTATATTTTCCTCATTAATCTTTACAACATATGATGGAATGTTCACTGTTTTATCACCAATCATAATATGACCATGTATTACAGCTTGTCTTGCTTGATATGGTGTTTTGAAATTAAATTTTTTCATTACAAAACTTTGCAAACGTCTAGATAGCAAGTCATTAACTTCCAGATTAAGAACATCATCTAATGTTGCATTTTCTTCAACCAAACCATTCCTTGACAAAGACTTCACTAGGATTGGTTCTTCTTTTTCTCTAACTTCTTGTCTTAGTGCTAAAAGTGAACGTGCTTGATTTCTAATTCGTGAAAGTTCTGTACGTGCTTTCCATAATTCACGTTTTGTTTTTAAACCAAAACTTCCAAGTGTTTTCAACTCTTCCATCTTCAAATCAAAATTAAGAGGGCGTTTTGGTTTTTTCCAAGTTTTTCGCGGTAATTTTGTATCTCCCAATCATCACACCTACTTTTTTTCACTTTTTGGGGTTTCTTTCTTTTCAGCTGCAGGAGCTTCTTTCTTTTCAGCTGCAGGAGATTCTTTCTTTTCAGCTGTAGTATCTTCAGTTGCTGCACCAGCTTCTGCACCATCAGCTGCAGTACTTTCTGCACCAGCAGCTGCAGGAGCTCCTGGTTTTCCTGGTGCAACCCTTCCACCTTTTGCTACACCAACTGCTCCACCTTTTCGTCCTGTACAACGTGTTCTCTGTCCACGAACTTTTAATCCATACATATGTCTATAACCTCTCCAGCTAAAAACTCCCTTTTCACGTTCTATGTCATTTCTTACATTAAAAGCAAAGTCTGATGTTACCAAATGCTTATCCTCACCTGTCTCAACATCTTTTTGTCTATTCCAAAACCAAGTAGGAATATCTGCGGATTTTGGATCTTTAATCACATTTTCAATGCTAGTTGCTTGTTCACTGGTTAGATTTCCCATATCATCATTAGGATTAATATTTAATTTTTGTAAAATAGAATTTGCAAACATATAACCAACACCCTTAATCTGAGTTAAACCAATAATCATCTTTTTGTCTCCAAGGATATCATTCCCAAGAATTCTAACTATGTGTTGATATTGTTCACTCAAGTATGCTGAATTCTTAATTGCCCCATTAAAAACCATGCTGAAAATCGATGCATTATTTGGGTGAATAAACCAAACTAGAAAAATTATAAATCAGAATTACTAATACATGTCATGGTTGATCCAGATTATAATGAAATTCTAGATATAATTTTTGATGATGAAATTTCTGAGATTTTAGCAGAGATGGAGGATTCTCCAAAAACTGCTTCTGAACTATCAGAAAAATTCCATATTACTCAGGAAGAACTTGATGAGAAGTTATCCAAATTGGTAACGCATGAGTTTGTAACGAAGAATATGGATCATGATGATATCGTGTATTCAGTTGATGGGGATAAGATATCTAAACTTCTGGAGGGTGATCAGAGTTTTAAAAATATTGATGATGGTATGGCAAAAATGGATCAGTTTCTTAACTAAATTTGCTCTAGTCTAAGAAATTTAGTCATGGTTAATAAATTTAGCCTAGGCTAAATTTTATATAATAATGATTTGGATTACCATGTGTTGAGATCACAATCTACAAAAATGCTTGCAGTTTTGTTGGTGATTTTTGCAGTTTCTACATTATATTTTATTTTTCCAACAATTACAGTCGCACAAGAAGAACCAAAGACGTTTTTGACTCATACTGGATTAATGATCAAAACAACTGGTGAGGTAATAGATCCAATTGGATATAATGGCGAACCACTTGAATTTAATCCAGATAAATTTCTACGAGATTTTGACTATGGAATAGTTACAGAACTTGATGATGGAACAATTCTTCGTGAGTTCACAATAACTGCACGTGATGATCAAATTATGGAAGTCTCACCAGGTGTCTTCTATAATGTTTGGACATTTAATGGAAGTGTACCAGGCCCAACAATTCGTGCTACTGAAGGTGACTTGATTCAAATACATTTCATAAATGAAGGATCAAAATCACATACAATGCATTTTCATGGAGTACATAAAGCCGAAATGGATGGCGTTTTTGAAAATGTTGGACCTGGTGGTAAATTTACCTATGAGTTTTATGCTGATCCTGTTGGATTACATCTTTATCATTGTCACGTACATCCAGTTGAAGAACATATTGCACATGGACTATATGGAGCATACATTGTAGATCCAAAAGAACCAAGAGAACCAGCAGACGAACTTGTATTTGTGTTAAATGGATTAGATACTGATTTTGATGGTGAAAATAATTTCTATGCTGCAAACACAATTCCATTTTATTATAAACACCACCCAATTCAAATTTCAACGAATCAACTAGTACGGGCATATGTAGTGAATATTTTAGAATTTGATGCAGTAAATAATTTCCATCTCCATGGAACTTTATTCCATCATTTCCCAGCTGGAACAGATAGTGTACCTTCTGGCTTCAATGATATGTTAACTATGTCGCAAGGAGATAGACAGATTCTTGAATTTGAATATGAGTATCCTGGATTGTATATGTTCCATGCTCATGTTACGGAATTTTCTGAAAAAGGTTGGGTAAGCAGTTTTCTTGTTAAAGAGCAAAATGAAGTTAAAAGTGATCTAATAGGTAATGAGCCAGTCATCTAAGTATAAGATTGCAGTTAGTGCTGTTGCGCCAATTGTTCTCTTAACAGTACTAATTGTATTTATTCTAGGTTCAGGATCAAGTTTTCTACAATTTGGAACAGTATTACCTGAAATATATTTAGAAAAAATTGATTTTATTGATTCTGAAATTCAAGTAACCGTTAGGAATACTGGACCAATTGATGTCAATGTTGTTGTTGCTGATGTAAATGATAGAATACAACCTGCCGCAATTGAGCCTGATAATCATCTAACTAGATTTGAGACCGCACTTGTAAGAATTCCTTATGATTGGAATGAAGGACAACCATACGCAATTGGTTTAACTACAAATGATGGTACACGATTTGAAAAGGTGGTTGATGCGGCATTTCCTTCTCTGCAGCCTGATGTTGAACTTGTTGGTTATTTTGCATTAATCGGTACGTATGTTGGAATAATTCCAGTTATGATTGGATTATTGTGGCTACCTTTTATAAAAAAATTAAGCAAAAATAAGTATCAATTTTTCTTGGCATTCACTATAGGACTTTTACTTTTCCTGGCACTTGATTCATTGGAGGAGGCGTTTGAGATCTCTCAAAATAACTTAGCTGATACTTTTAATGGTACATTATTGATAGGAATGGTTACTATTCTCACATTCTTTGGATTATACTTTGTTAGTACACAATTAATTAATAAGACAAAATTTTCTAAAATCTCAGCTCCTGTTTCAATTTCATTAATGGTGGCTATTGGAATTGGTTTTCATAATTTAGGTGAAGGCTTGGCAATAGGTGCGGCAGTTGGTCTTGGTAATCTAGCACTTAGTACATTTTTGATTGTGGGATTTGCCATACACAATACAACAGAAGGATTTGCAATAGTTGCACCTTTGTCAAAAACAAAGTCAGTCATTCCTAAATTAGCTGCAATGGGATTAATTGCTGGAACACCAGCCATTTTTGGTGCTTGGATTGGTGGATTCTTCTTTTCACCATTTTCAGCAATAATATTTCTAGCAATAGGTGCTGGGGCAATTTTTCAGGTAATAATTTCAATAATTTTATGGCAGAGAAGAGAGAACAATTTTCTCTCAAGTTGGCCATTAATGCTAGGAATCTCTTTGGGATTATTTGTTATGTATATCACAAGTATTTTTATTTAAATTGGTCAAAAAATCTTAAATTTTTTTCATTTTAACAAAAAAAATTTGTCGTAGAATATAAATACTCTAAATTCTGCCATAAAATCAGAAAATGAAAGGTATAGCAAAGTTACTTACAGCATTTTTGGTATTTTCAATTCTATCATTTGGTTTCACAGGTCTTGCTAGTGCCCAACAAACAGTTCCTCCATTATCAATTCAGACTGAACTGCCAGTTTATGGTGAAGGGGACACAGTTGTAATTGTTGGACTTGTAAGTTCATCACTTCTTGATAAAGATAATAGTTATCCAGTGATTGTACGTCTGATGTCATCTCAAGGAAATTTGATTCAAGTATTTCAAGAGAAACCAGA
>CACLNC010000041.1 GCA_902608175.1 uncultured marine group I thaumarchaeote
TTTTTCTCAAGTATGATTGTTGCATAATCAATATCACCAAAGAAATTAAAAGTTGTTTCTGAAATATTGTCTACTCCGTATGATGCTCTAACCGTGTAAACTCCATCATTTGCCCATAGTCCGCCTTGTGCCCTAAACGTTGCAGAGAAACCACCATCTTCTGCAACATTTTCTTGAGCTACACCAACAAGTGTGCTTTCCTTCCATATTTGAATAACTATCGGGGTATCAGTTACAAATATTCCAACATTTCCAGAAATAACAATCACGTCTCCACTAACATATGAATCACTGTCAGTTTCTAATGAAATAGAAGCGCTTTGTGCAAATGCAGGTGAGCAGATAACTGCCAATGGTAGGATCAAAAGTAAAAGTATTCTATAATCCATAGAAATACGGGCTTGCAATTGTATATTACTTTATTGTATGCACAATAAAAAAATGAAAAGATGGGGGGTTAGAATTTTGGAATAACATTTAGTCTTGTCTTTGCAGAAAGAACAATTATTGATATAATTGCAACTGCTAGAACAAGGCCTGCTATTGCTCCAAACTCTGGTACAACACTTACGCCTATGATTTCAATAGTAGATGTTCCTGCTTCATATGGAATGATAACAAAGTTTCCATTCTGTTCATAGTCATGATTCTCTTCTCCATTAACGAGAACAAAGAATCCGCCATCACCGAATGGTTCTATGACATCATTTGACAATGTAATTGATAATTCACCATCATCTTCAACGTCGTGCATTGTAATGATTAATGTGCTATCAAATGGATTTGCCATTATAGCATGAACTTCACCTGAACTTGCATTGAATGATAGTTCGCTTGTTACATCAAACATTTCAATTCCTCCATGCTCATGTTCACCATGAGAAGATAGTGATCCAAATTCAAGTCCTCCTACTAATTCAACCGTAGTACGAACAATGATATCTCTGTCATCGTATTGTACTTTGATTTTGTATGTGCCGTCGTACTTCATTAATCCACTTGAAGTATCAATCATCATTGAATAGTCACCATTACTGTTTGGTGCAAACTGATCAACTGTTACAAGATTTCCATTTGGTCCAGTAACAACAATAGTTAGTTGTGCACCATCTCTTAGGTTTCCTACATTTCCTGTAACACGAATTTTAGAGTCATGATCATATGTATCGCTATCAGTTAACACATACAATATGTCATTGTCTTCAAATTGTTGATGATGATCTGCAAATGCCTGTGAACTTAGTCCCATTCCTCCTATAGTAAGAATGGACATTAGCACAATTGTAGATAGAACGTTCATCTTATTTTTTTGGAGAAAATAGGTTATTTATACTTAATTTAGTATACTTCTAGTTTGTGCCCTAGATCTTTGGAATAATATTCAGTTTTGTCTTTGTAGAAAGAACAATTATTGATATAATTGCTACTGCGAGAACAAGTCCTGCTATTGCTCCAAACTCTGGTACAACCCACGAACCGATAATTTCAATTTCTTCAGTTCCTGCATTAAATGGAACGGTTAAAGTCGTACTAGAACTTGTACTAGATTCATCATAATTATCAGCTTCTTCACCATCTACTAAAATGAAATATCCATATTCATCTGATGTGATAAGTGAATTTGGAAGTGTAAGAGTAATAACTCCATCATTCAATGAATTAATTACAATAATTAGTGATTTAGTTTCAACATCAATATATGCAGCAGTAACTGTTCCGTTCTCAATTGAATATTTTACAGAAAATATCTCTCCATCAACAACAACTGTAATATTTTCCTCATCTTCAATAGTTGCTTGCGCAGCTATACTTGGAGCAGATTTTATAATTCCACTATCAAAATCAAATGTTGCATCAGCCTCCATGTTATTGTATTTAGCTTCAATTGTATATGTTCCAGATTCTTTCCAAAGTCCACCATCACCTGATTGTATTATTGATGTAAATTCATTATTACTGTCTGGAGAAATTTGAGCAATACTAACAACATTACCAATTGGTGATATTACCATTAATGCTACCTGGTACCCTGGCGTAATGTTTTGTTGAAGTATGCCAGAAATTTTAATCGCGTCACCAGCACTATAGCTATCATTGTCTGTAGAAATGATTAATGGAAAATCAAGAAATGCAGCTAATTCTGCTTCTGTACAACCACCGAGTTTACAATTCTTGACCTGTGATTCTGCAAATACTTGAGGCATTGTTAAGCTCAAAATCAAGAAACCGACAATGGCAACATTAGCGATCTTCATAGAATGCTGTAAAAATTAAACTATTTAACTTGATTGTGATACAATTTAATAGAATTTTTGAAATTTTTGGCAAAAAATCAATCTAGATATATATTAACCATTTTCGGATTTTTTTTAGTTTGTGTCTGGAGTTTATTATTATAACTAGTGTTATGCACCGAGGTTTAAAAATTGGCAATTAAGAAAATCCCATCTGTTGCACCAGATCATGTTTATGTTCCAAAACATGAAATTATGACAAAAAACGATGCACAAGATGTTTTAAAAAAATTCAATTGTACACCAACTCAACTTCCATTGATTTTTGTTAACGATCCAGCAATTGTTGGACTTGGTGTAAAACCAGGTGACATGATAAAAATTACAAGAAAAAGTGGTACTGCTGGTGTTAGTTTGTATTATAGATATGTGGTGGAAGTCTAGATGCAGAGTTATAACAAAAGATGGTCAATTGTACAAGACATTTTGAAAAGAGAGGGTGTTTCAAAACAACATCTTAATTCATTTGATGAGTTTATAGAAAAAGGTCTTCAAGAAATAATTGATGAAATAGGTGATATCGAAATTGAAAATGCTGAATACCCATATAAAATAAGACTTGATAAAGTAAAACTTAATCCTGCAAGAATGATGGAGTTAGATGGTTCAATAACTCATATTACTCCAGCAGAAGCACGACTAAGAAACGTATCATATGTTTGTCCATTAATGATGGGTGCAAACATTATAGAAGATGGAAAGATATTAGAATCTAGACATATACATATTGGTGATTTACCTGTAATGGTAAGATCACATGCTTGTAAGTTATATGGTTTTACTGAACAAAAACTAATTGATTATGGTGAGGACCCACAAGATCCTGGTGGATATTTTATTATCAATGGTTCTGAAAGAGTGATTGTTGGATTAGAAGATCTTTCTTACAATAAGATAATCGTTGATCAAGAGAAAGTTGGTGGAAAAAAAGTTCACAAAGCAAAAGTATATTCATCTATTGTAGGTTATCGAGCAAAGCTTGAATTAATTATGAAAGATGATGGAATGATTGTTGCAAAAATTCCTGGTTCACCAGTAGACATTCCTGTTATTATTTTAATGCGGGCACTTGGTTTAGAAACAAATGAAGAAATTTCATCTTATGTATCTGGTGTAGAAGAAATTCAGAATCAGCTTGAGGGTTCTTTTGAAAAAGCAGGAGATGTTGTTACACCAAAGGATGCAATTAGCTATATCAGTAAAAGAATTGCACCTGGAATGTTAGAGGAATTTCAAATTAAACGTGCTGAGACATTACTTGATTGGGGGCTTTTACCACACTTGGGAAAACATCCTGAAAATAGAAAAGAAAAATCACAGTTTCTTGGTGAAGCGGCATGTAAACTTTTAGAATTAAAACTTGGTTGGATTAACCCAGATGATAAAGATCATTATGGAAACAAAGTAATCAAGTTTGCCGGTGAGATGTTGGCTGATTTATTCAGAACAGCATTAAGGAATCTGGTAAGAGATATGAAATATCAACTAGAAAGATCTGGTCAAAAGCGT
>CACLNC010000042.1 GCA_902608175.1 uncultured marine group I thaumarchaeote
CTAAAACTGGATAATTAACCTCTAACGCAAAGTTTTTTGCGTCTTGTAGATTTGAGAATGCCTGCCATGCTGGCTGCATTATATGAAGTGAATCTAAAACTTGGCTAAACCTTGAACGATCCTCAGCTTTATCAACATCATCTGCAGATGTTCCAATTAACTTAATTCCATTCTTTGCAAGTTTTGGTGTTAAATTATTTGCGGTTTGTCCACCAACAGATGTAACTATGCCTTTTGCATTTTCAATTTCAAATATATCTAAAATTCTTTCAAGAGTAAGCTCTTCAAAATAGAGACGGCTACAAATATCATAATCAGTTGAAACAGTTTCAGGATTACAATTAACAACAACCACATTTTTTTCACCATTATCTTGAAGTCCCCAAACCATGTTTACTGTCCCCCAATCAAATTCCACACTACTTCCAATACGATACGGACCAGCGCCAAGTACCATTATTCCTTTTTGTTCTTCAGTAATGGATATGTCACTAGTGTTTCCTCCATATGTCAAGTAAAGATAGTTAGTTTTTGCTGGCCATTCCGCTGCAAGTGTATCAATTTGTTTAACCACAGGTTTAACACCAAGATCCTCTCGAATTTTCCTAACTTCTAACTCATCTTTATCTATAGCACGACCAATTTGCATATCAGAAAATCCTGATGATTTTGCCTTTTTCAATAATGTTTTATCAAGTGCAGATGAAGTTAATTCTGTCTCAATATCTACAATATTTTTAATTTTTTCAATGAACCAAGGATCAATTGCGGACAATTTGTATATTTTTTCAATCGATATACCTTTACGTAACGCAGCAACAACATAATACAATATATCATTAGTATGAGTTTGTAAATTGTCTTCTAGTTGTTCATCATCAATTACTTCACCATTTTCACGATTTAGTACTAAACCATCCTTACCAATGTCAAGCATTCTAATTGCTTTCTGTAATGATTCTTCGAAATTTCTTCCAATAGACATAACTTCTCCAACAGATTTCATTGTTGGTCCTAATTTTCTATTAGCTAGTTCAAATTTAGCAAAGTCCCATCTTGGGTGTTTACATACAATATAATCAAGTGATGGCTCAAAACAGGCTGTCGTTGCCTTTGTGATACTATTAACCAATTCAGGTAATGAATATCCAAGACCAATCTTTGCTGACATGTATGCTAAAGGATACCCAGTAGCCTTACTTGCTAATGCTGAAGATCTAGATAATCTTGGATTTATCTCAATTGCAACGTACTTGTCAGATACTGTATCCATTGCATATTGAATATTACATTCCCCAACAATTCCAACATGCTTAGTAGCACGTAATGCAGCAGATCTTAACATATGATACTCATGATTATCAATTGTCTGAGATGGAGCAACTACAATATTATCACCAGTATGAACCCTCATTGAGAGGACGTTTTCCATATTACAAACTATGACATTATTTCCAGAGTAATCCTGCATCACTTCATATTCAATTTGTTTCCAGTTCCCAACATATTCTTCAACTAATACTTGTCTTACAAGACTTGCAGTTAATCCACGACTAACAATTTCATGTAACTCTATTTCATTAAATGCAATACCACCACCCTTCCCACCAAGTGTATATGCAACGCGTATTATTACCGGATAGCCTAATTCTTCTGCTACAGTTTTTGCATCATCAAATGTTGTAACAGTTTTACTTTTCAATACAGGAACACCGCACTTTACCATGTTATCTTTGAATTTCTGTCTGTCTTCTGTCGCCATTATACCTGGAATTTGTGTACCCAAAACAGATACTCCATATTTTTTTAGGACATCAAACTCATCTAGTTTTACACCACAGTTTAACGCAGTTTGTCCACCATATGCTAACATTATTCCATCGGGTCTTTCTTTTTCAATAATAGATTCTACATAATCTGGGGTTATTGGTAAAAGGTAAACCTTATCAGCAAATCTAGTATCAGTTTGGATTGTTGCAATGTTTGGATTGATTAAAACACTTTGTAAACCATCTTCATGAATAGCCTTAAGACATTGACTACCAGAATAATCAAATTCTCCAGCTTCTCCAATCTTGATTGCACCACTACCTAGAACAAGAATTTTTTTTATAGATTCGTTATTCAGAGTTTTTCCCCTCAATTATTTTTTTCAATTGTGCGAAGATAAATTTACAATCATATGGTCCAGGCGATGCCTCAGGATGAAACTGAACCGCAATACATTTTTCATTTTTGTGTTTTATTCCCTCTACAGTCTTATCATCTGCATTTGAAAACCATAAATTAAATTCAGATGTAGATAAAGAATCAGGGCTTATACAGTATCCGTGATTTTGGCTAGTTACATACACTTGATTATTTTCTAAATTGATACAGGGTTTATTCTGACCACGATGACCATACTTTAGTTTGTAAGTTGATGCGCCGCCTGCAAGACCAAGTATTTGTGCACCAAGACAAATTCCAAGGGTTGGAATTTCTTTTCTGATTAACTCTTTTGCAACATCAATTGTATCAGGGCAGTGTTCAGGATCACCTGGACCATTACTAACAATCACACCTTTTGGATTATGGGATAAAATTTCATCAATAGAAGTATTCCAAGGAACTTTAATTGCATTATAACCTAATTCACGAATATTTCTGATTATTGCATTTTTTGTTCCAGTATCAATTAGAACAATATTTTCTTTGTCGTTTCCAAATTTTTCACTAGTTTCAGTGGATACGACATTCATGAAATTTTCATCATTATAGTTGGGGGCATCTTTTAGTTGTTCCATAACTACATCAACATCAATGTCAGTATCAGAGACACAGATAGCAGCCATCATAACTCCAGATTGACGAAGTTTTTTTGTTAATTGACGAGTATCAATTCCTGAAATTCCAGGAATTTTTTCATTATTCATCCATTCATCCAAAGTCATAGAGAGATTCCAATGACTAGCAGTTAGAGATAATTCATGAACTACTAATCCACGAGCTTGGATTTTAGAAGATTCAAAGTATTTTGACACACCGTCATCATTTTTGAGTTTAGGGTCTGGTATTCCATAATTTCCAACCAAAGGATATGTCAAAGTAAGAATTTGCCCACTGTATGAGGGATCAGTAAGTGTTTCAGTGTACCCAACCATGCCTGTGTTAAAGACAATTTCACCAAATGTGGTAGTTGAATAACCAAATCCCATTCCATCAAGAACAGTTCCATCAGAAAGGATCAGCTTCCCAAACTTGTTTGCATGTTTGGATTTCTTTATAGTTATTGTGACCCTCGAAAAGTCATCTATGAACTGAATTTAAATTTTGTGAATGCTGATCGCTGTGCTATAGGGCTTGATATTGTTCACTCCACATATGAAAGCCTTTGATCATATCAGGAGAAACGCTTGGATTTCGTTTTAGTTTTATTTCCTTAAAATCATTCATAACAAGCTCCCTTGGCTTAGATAACTCATCGCCTTCCATTGGTTGCTTATAATCTGGTTGGTTGAATAATTCATTAACAACTTTCAGTTGTGCGGATTGACAAACATCTCTAATATCACTTGCACTGTAACCATCAAATGTTCTTGCAAGTGTATGAGAATTTACTCGAATATTCATGCATAATGGTGCGGTATACAAATTGAACAGTTTTTCTCTTGCCTCCAAAGCTGGTAATGACACATAGATTCGTTTTTGGAATCTTCTTAGGAATGGTGCATCTAATGACCATGGTTTGTTTGTTGCACCAAT
>CACLNC010000043.1 GCA_902608175.1 uncultured marine group I thaumarchaeote
CTCGAACTTTTGTGATATTGGATTTGATCTTGATGAAGATAATAATAGATTAATTGCGTTATCCGCGTCTGATAACTTGATGAAAGGCGCAGCAGGCTCCGCTATACAAAACATGAATGTCATGGCTGGTTTCAAAGAAATGCAAGGAATTATGTATTCCCCACTCACACCAGTATAACAAATGATTACAATTAAAATTGGTGGAAGTGTAGTTGATGACCTACATCCTTCTGTAATAGATGATATAAAGAAAGTGGTTGCTGAAGAGGGAGTTATTTTAGTTCACGGTGGTGGTAAGGAAGTTACTAAAGTTACTAAACAGCTCGGTAAAGAACCAAAGTTTGTAGTATCACCTAGTGGAATTAAAAGTAGGTATACTGATTTAGAAACTGCAGAAATTTTTACAATGGTGATGTCTGGAAGGGTAAATAAAACAATTGTTAAAATGCTACAAAAAAATGGTGTCAATGCATTTGGACTTTCTGGCGTTGATGGAAAAACAATTCAGGCAGATAGAAAAAAGAAACTATTGATCACTAACGAAAAAGGCAGAAAACAAGCGATTGATGGTGGTTATACTGGAAAAATTACTAATGTGAATACTTCCATTATCAAATCATTACTTAATGCTGGTTATACTCCTGTAATCTCTCCAATAGCAATTAGTGAGGAATTTGATTTCCTTAATGTTGATGGTGATCGAGCTGCAGCAAATGTTGCTGGTCAAGTAAATACTGACAAAATTTTGTTTCTAACAAATGTTGATGGATTGATGATGGATGAAAAACTAGTAGCATCATTAACACTAGAAGAAGCTAAAGAAATTCTGCCAAAGATTGGATTTGGTATGGAAAAAAAGATACTTGCTGCTACTGAGGCACTTGATATGGGTGTAAAAGAAGCACTAATTGCAAATGGACAAAGTGAAAACCCTATATCTTCTGCAATTGCACATAATAATTGTACAGTGATAAAGAAATGAGTGAAGATCAATACCTAGGAAACTTATACCAAAGATTTCCTGTAACCATTGAAAAAGGACTTGGGTCTCATGTTTGGGATACTGATAATAAAGAATACATAGATTGTATGGGGGGTTATGGAGTTGCACTTGTTGGACATAGAAATGAACGTGTTGTTAATGCAATCAAAACTCAGCTTGATAAGATAATAACAGTACATAGCTCATTGTATAGTAAAACTAGGGAAGAATTTCTTGAAAACTTGATGAAGATTGCACCAAAAGGACTTTCACAAGTTCACCTAAACAATAGCGGGGCTGAATCAATAGAAGCCGCCATAAAATTTGCTAGAAAGTTTACTGGTAAGAAGGGCATGATTGCAATGAATGGATCATATCACGGTAAATCATTAGGTGCATTATCACTTACTTTTAATCCAAAATATAGAAAATCGTTCCAGCCTCTAGTGGATAAGGTGTCATTTTCACCATATGGTGATATTGATAAATTACAAAATACAATTGATAATGATACTGCATTCATAATATTAGAACCAATTCAGGGAGAAAGTGGAATTCATGTTCCACCAGATGGATTTTTACAAAAGGTTAGAAAGATTTGTGATGAGAACGAGATCCTTCTTATATTTGACGAAATTCAGTCAGGATTGGGTAGAACAGGAAGAATGTGGGCTTCAGAACACTGGGAAACGTCACCAGATATACTATGTCTTGCAAAAGGAATTGCAGGTGGCGTTCCAATGGGTGCAACATTAGTAAGACCAGATATTTTATCGGTGATGAATAAGGGTGAACATTCATCTACATTTGGTGGCAACCCATTATCATGTTCTGCTGGTACTGCAACAATTCAAGCCTTGACACAAGATGGATTAATTGATAATGCAGAGAAAATGGGTAAAAAATTTAGTGATGGATTAAACATTCTAAAATCTAAGCATGGTATAATAAGAGAAATCAGAGGTAAAGGTCTTATGATTGGAATTGAGTTAAAATTTGAAGTGAAGGATATTTTGTTAGAGGGAATAAAAAAAGGTGTGCTATTACTATACTCTGGTAGAAATATTCTAAGGTTGTTACCACCACTTGTTATAACAGATGATGACGTAACAAAGTCATTAGATATTCTTGATGAACTATTAACAAATGAAGAGGATAGAAGAATTGGCTAAGGATAAAATTGATGAGCGTATTTTAGAAATATTACGTAGTGATGCAAGAGAATCTTTTGTTGAAATTGGAAAAAAGTTAAAGCTTTCCGAGTCTGCAATTCGTAGAAGAGTAAAGACTATGCTAGATGGTGGCACTATTGAAAAATTCACTATTCAAGAGGGTGAAACAAACAGCACGAGTGCAATTGTTTTAATCTCTGTAGATTCATCTATTGACACATCAAAAGTTTCATCAAAGCTTACAAAGCTTAGTGGTGTGAAGACTGTTTATGAAATAACTGGCCAATATGATATCACTGTAATTATAAGAGAACCCACAATTAATGAAATCAACATATGTATTGATAATCTGAGAAAAATTTCAGGAATAATTGATACAAATACAGTAATAATACTTCGAACAATCGCCTGATCGAAAATCGTTTCATTCTTAAAGATATTAACTAATTTAGTACCAATTAGCTTGTGATTCAACGATATTAGTACGAATATCTTTATATTAATAAGATATTGCAACGAAATTAGCAATGACTGATCCGAATTATTATGCAGAGGAATATAACATGGTTGAAGAAAAACCAAGAAAAATCAGTGTCTTGGATTCGACATTAAGGGAGGGTGAACAACACCCTGGTGTATCATTTACTAATAAACAAAGAATTCAGATTGCTTGGATGTTAGATTATTTTGGTGTTGATCAAATTGAGATTTCTCCCGTTGTTTCAATTGATCATGCCGAAGCAACTAAAACAATAATCAAACAAGGCTTAAAGGCTGATATTGTTGCACATGGAAGGGCATTAACAGATGATATCGATATTTCATTAAAGTGTGATGCAAGTTGGGTTGCTGCATATCTTGGAATCTCTGATATTCATATGAAAGACAAACTAAAAATTTCTAGAACTGAGGCATTAGAAAGAGCTGTACGAACGGTAGAATATGCAAAATCACATGGTTTGAAGATCCGATTTACTGTAGAGGATGGTAGTAGAGCTGATCCAGCATTTTTAATAAAAGTCTGTAAGGCAATACAAGAGGCCGGAGTAGATAGAATAAGCCTTCCTGATACTGTTGGTATTTTACGACCTATAGGAATGTACAATTTTGTTAAAAGAGTAAGAGATGAAGTAGATGTTCCATTAGATGCTCATGTTCATAATGATATTGGGTTTGCGTTAGCAAATGCATTTGTATCTTGTGAAGCTGGAGTTGATCAAATCCATACAACAATTGATGGAATAGGTGAAAGAACAGGCATTCCTTCACTTGCAGAAACATCAGTAGCACTAACATATTTGTATAAATCACCAAATGATTTTAGATTAGACATGCTAGTTGATCTTTCAAAATTAATCGAACAATATACGACATTAACGCCATATGATTCAAAACCAATTGTAGGATCTTCTGCATATAAACACAAAGCTGGCACTCATCTTGCTGCAATTCTGAAAAACCCTGCGGCCTATGAGC
>CACLNC010000044.1 GCA_902608175.1 uncultured marine group I thaumarchaeote
GTCTCACTGTCAGAGACACTTCAAGTGAGTGATGTAAAATCATCAGCAGTAAGCCTTCTAGCAGTAGATGCTGAAACTGATGGCGATGTATTTACTGAACTTGATGGAGCACGTAATGTAAACACATTTGTCATTGGCTCTAGCACCTACGCCATAGTTACATCCAAAGATGATGATAGTGTACAAATAATTGATGTAAGTGACCCTACGGACATTGTAGCAAAGGATGCAGAAACTGATGGAGATGTATTTACTATACTTAATGATGCACGCGATGTCAACACATTTGTCATTGGCTCTAACACCTACGCCATAGTTGCATCCAAATCTGATGACGGTGTGCAGATGATTGATGTAAGTGATCCAACAAACATTGTTGCAAAGGAAGCAGAAACTGATGGCAATAATGGATTTACTGAACTTAATGCAGCACGAGGTGTCCATACATTTGTCATTGGCTCTAGCACCTACGCCATAGTTGCATCCAAAGCTGATAACGGTGTACAGATAATTGACATTAGTGATCCTACAGACATTGTAGCAAAGGATGCAGAAACTGATGGCAATAATGGATTTACTGAACTTGGTGGAGCAGTTTTTGTTGAAACATTTACTATTGGTTCAAGTACGTATGCGATAGTTACAGCACGTGATGATAACGGCGTGCAAATGATTGACATTAGTGACCCTACAGACATTACTGCAGTAGATGCTGAAACTGATGGTCAGAATGGATTTACTGAGCTTGATGGAGCGTATGCTGTTGACACATTCACTATTAGCTCTAGCACCTACGCCATAGTTACATCCAAAGATGATGATGGTGTGCAGATGATTGATGTAAGTGATCCAACAAACATTACTGCAGTAGATGCGGAAACTGATGGTCAGAATGGATTTACTGAACTTAATGGAGCACTTGGTGTCGACACATTCACTACTGGTTCTAGTACGTATGCAATAGTTGCATCAAACGTCGATGACGGTGTGCAAATAATTGATGTAAGTGATCCAACAAACATTGTTGCAGTAGATGATGAGGAAGATGGCGATGTATTTACTGAACTTAATGGAGCACATGGTGTCAACACATTTGTCATTGGCTCTAACACCTACGCCATAGTTGCATCAACCTCCGATAACGGTGTGCAGATGATTCAGTTATCAACTGAAGTAGGAGTTATTACGGAAAAAACTGCCAGTATCTCACTGTCAGAGGCGATTTCACTAACTGACAATGTTTCTAAGGCTATCAACATACTACTCACAGAATCCGTATTACTGTCATATACGACAGATGAAGAAGAAGAAGCAGGCGGAGGAGAAGAAGGAGAAGAGGAACGTGAGCCTCAAGTAGTGACAGAATCAATTTCATTTACTGATAGCATTACCAAAGAAGTTGATAAGAGACTATCAGAAACAATAACACTGACAGATAGTGCTTCTAGAGCGGGAGCAACCACTGTCTCACTGTCAGAGACACTTCAAGTGAGTGATACAACCCCATCTATACCTATAAACATCATCGCAACAGATGCAGAGAACTTACTCAACCCAGAATATGTTGAAATATTTGTCATTGGCTCTAGCACCTACGCCATAGTTACGCAACCAGCTGAAGACAAAGTTACAATTTATGATGTTAGCGACCCAACAAACATCGTAGTAAAAGACGCGGAAACTGACGGAGTAAATGGATTTACTATGCTTGAAGGAGCAACTGGACTAAACACATTTGTCATTGGCTCTAGCACCTACGCCATAGTTGCATCAAACTCAGATAACGGCGTGCAAATTATTGACATTAGTGATCCAACAAACATTATAGCAAAGGATGCAGAGACTAACGGATCAAATGGATTTACTAGACTTGAATCACCTTTAAGTGGTGTTGACACATTTGTCATTGGCTCTAGTACCTACGCCATAGTTACATCCAAAGATGATGATGGTGTGCAGATTATTGACATTAGTGACCCTACAGACATTGTAGCAACGGATACTGCAACTGATGGAGGAAATGGATTTAATGAACTTCAGGATGCATATGCTTCTGACATATTCACTATTGGTACAAGTACGTATGCAATAGTTACGGCAATTGGGGACTGGGGTGAGACAGCAGGAATATCCAAAGGTGTACAGATTATTGATGTTAGTGATCCAACAAACATTGTAGCAAAGGATGAATTTACTAATGCAAACTTGGTATATCCAGGAGGAGTAGAGACATTTACAATTGGCACAAGTACGTATGCGATAGTTACGGGATATATTGCTGATACTGTGCAGATTCTTGATATTAGTAACCCTGCAAATATTGTAGCAAAAGATTCACTAGCAAATAGCGGTTCATTGGAACTTAATGGTGCATTTGAAGTAGATGTTTTCACAATTGGTTCTAGTACATATGCAATAATTACAGGATTTGTTGATGACGGAGTTCAGATAATAGATGTTAGTGATCCAACAAATATCACTGCAGTAGATTCACTAACAAATAGCGGCTCATTAGAACTTGAGGGTGCAGTTGATGTTGAAACATTTGTTATTGGTACCAAAACATATGCGATAATAGTATCATTGAATACATGGGGTGAAGACGATGGTGGTGTTCAAATGCTTCAACTATCCACTGATGAAGAATTTGCAAAGAAAAGTGCCAATGTTTCAATATCAGAATCTATTTCACTGACAGATAGTGTTTCTCACGATGGAGCTGTTACTGTCTCACTGTCAGAAATAATTTCGCTAGAAGATAGT
>CACLNC010000045.1 GCA_902608175.1 uncultured marine group I thaumarchaeote
TTGCGTGACAGCAAATTCTTTACCTACTACATCTGTCAGCGATACTGAATCTGTAATGTATTGAGTAACACTTTGTCTTTTACTTACAGCATCTGTTAGCAATAGTGATTCGGTAATTGATTCGCTATACACCGAGACAGCTGATTCTCCAGTTGCTGTATCACTTAATGATAATGTTTCAGACAGTGAGATGCCCGTTTTCTTGCGAACGGTGGTTGTCAAAGCTAACGTTTCTGAAATACTTTGAACAAATTGTTGGCTGCCCAACGCTGCACCATTGTAATCATAGATAATCCACACTGAGCCTTCATAGGTTCCTACTGTATTATCAGAAGGTGCACCAACTATGAGTTCTCGTATTCCATTCCCATCAATATCGACACTTGCCATCGAGCTTCCAAACTGTCCACCACCACTACAGCAAATAGAATTATTATGAGTGACCAGACTTGGTCCATTTTGCGTGTCTTCATTAATTCTGAAACTTTCTTTTATAGTTCCATCAGTTTTCATATGTAGAATGTACACTGCACCTTTGCCCATCTGATAGTCAAGTCCTTCTACACCGTCAGTGTCTGACCAATATCCCTCCATACTGGCACCAATTGCAAGGTCATCAACTCCATCATTGTTGTGGTCCCCGATGTTTACAATCGATGATGCAAAGTGAACACCACTTGATGAAGTCTTATCCCCAGGCATATCTGATGACGAATATGGATCAATCTCATTGGTAGATTTGATAGATTCGTCAGCATTCATCAAATGAATATGTAGATAACCTCTGCCTCCATGGGTTCCATCACTTGATTCACCAACTGCCATGTCATTTACTCCGTCACCATCCAAATCGCCAATGTTCTCTACAGCATTTCCATAACCACCCCGTGAATGTATATCCGGTCCATTAGTTGTACCATGTCTAATTTTTACAGTGTCTTCTTTTAGACTTCCATTAGAATTCAAATAATGAATGTAAACTGCACCTTTGTCGTCTCCATTACTGCTATCGTGATCTGCACCAACTGCAATGTCATTTATTCCATCTCCATCCAAATCTCCCATGTTTGCAATGTCTGTACCATAACGATCCCCTGCCGTTAAATCTGGTGCATTTGTTACACCATCTTTAATCGTTGCAGTACTTTTTACCGAACCATTAGCATTCAAGAAATGAATGTACACAGCACCTGATTGACTATCTTGCCAATCTGCACCAACTGCAATGTCAATAACTCCGTCACCATCTATATCGCCAAGGTTTTCAATTGCTCTACCATAACTTGCAGTTGCAGTTGAACTTGGCACATTTGCCGTATCCTTGTCAATTGTTACAGTAGATTTTACTGTATTATCCGCATTCATATACATGATGTATACTGCTCCGTTTCTGTCAGTGGCCCAAAAGCTACCATCTTGAGTTCCATACCCTTTATCACTCGCTGCAGCACCAATTGCCAAGTCAACAACTCCGTCACCGTCCAAATCGCCAAGACTTGTCATACCAGATCCAAATCCTTGTCTAGAACCGTCTGAATCTTTAGTAAATCTAATATTTTCATAAAGTAATGGGTCTCTTTCTATAACACCAGTTACCGCATCAGTTAATGATACTGTTTCAGATATAGATGGATAGTAAAGATGGAAATTAGGTATAAGACTATCACTTAATGATGCAGTTTCATAAATAAAATGAGTAATGTCCTTTTCTGGAATAGTAACTACATCTGTAAATGATAGTGTTTCTGAGAGGAATGTATGCGTTTTGCCAAATCCACCCCAATTTACATCTGTTAATGATAGTGTTTCTAATAATTGAATTGTAGGACGAACTGCTGTTGCATCCGTTAGTGATATGGATTCCTCCAACTCAACAATTGGAAACTTCTTTCCACCATTCCAAGTTATAATGTATACTGCACCATCACGAATATTACTAGAGTTGTTGTCTTGTCTATCACTAGCTGCACCAACTATCAGTTCCGGGGTGTAATCATTATCAAGGTCAGCCCATGTAATAGAAGTTCCAAATCCTCCATATGAATTTCCAGGATAAGATGATATTGTTGATCCATTTGGAATATTATCATCAATTCTGATACTACTTTTTACAGTTCCATCAGTTTTCATGTGTAGAATGTAAACTGCACCAGTACCCATATTGTAATCCCAACTACCATCACCGTCACAGTCACAACCGTATCCATCAAGCTGGGCACCTACTGCAAGGTCGTTTACGCCATCACCATCATGATCCCCGATACTTGTAATTGCTGATCCAAATGTGGTATAGTAGTTTGGCTTTGCATTTACCCATGGTTCGGATGCAGACCAAGGTGCCTCCGCAGCAGGAAGCCAACCATTAACATTAGAGGTTGGATTACCTGTGTTAATTTCTTGGGTCGATTTGATAGAACCATCAGTATTCATGAAATGAATGTGAAGGGCACCCCTGTAGGTATTTTGTCCTTTTCCTTGTATCTCACCAACTGCCATGTCATTTACTCCATCCCCGTCTAAATCGCCAATGTTTTCTACAGAGCTACCATACATTCCTTGATCATATACATCCGGTCCGTTAGTTGTATCGTGTCCAATTTTTACAGTCCCTTCCTTTAGACTTCCGTCAGAATTCAAATAATGAATGTATACTGCACCTCTGTCTACTCCTTCAAAGTCAGCCTCTTCTGCACCAACTGCAATGTCAACAACTCC
>CACLNC010000046.1 GCA_902608175.1 uncultured marine group I thaumarchaeote
GTTTTGTCCGTAGCTCACAGTCTTGTGTTTTGAAGTTAACAGTTACTGTAAGATCAGGATCCAGATTAACTATATCACTTTTTGTTTTACGTGAAAACCTTCTAGATAATTCTTTAGTTATGCTTGTCTTTAAACTATCTACTGCCCTAATCTTGAATTTAGATTTTATTAGATCATCTCTTTCAGAGAATGATGGTTTGATTATAGTACCTAGAACAAATGTGTTAAACTGATGATTAGATGATTTGTGAAGAAGTAATTCAATGTACGAATCAATATCATCAAACAGATTTTTACATATGTAACATTTTTTTGATTTTCGTAATGATAATTTGCTTCGTAATTTTTTTCCTAATATTTTATATGAAGTGGAATTGTATTTCTTCGAAAATAATCTTCCAAGACAAAAATTACATATATCATATTCTTTTGTAATTGAGTTTTCTAGTAATTGTTTTGATTTTTTTTGCAAGATTTGATTTTTCAATATATGTATATTATTGAACCTTCACATGAAATTTAACCTAAACCTAGTTTTCTAAGCATTCCCTGCATTTGTCTACCTTTTGATGCTTTCATCATACTTTTTGAGTTTTTGTAGTTTTTTACAAGTTCTTTTACTTCATGCTCTGACCAACCAGAGCCTCTTGCTATTCTTTTGATTCTTGATGAATTTAACAAATCAGGATCCGCTTTTTCTTCTATGTTCATACTCTGTATTATGTATCTCCATCTATCAACCCGTTCTTCCATTTGTTCCACTTGATCTTCTTTTACCATTCCAGACAAACCAGGCATTGTTTCTAAAAGATTTTGCATAGAACCAACTTTTGTAACCTCCTCTAATTGATAGTAAAAATCTTCCATGTTCATTTTACCGCTAGAGATTCGTTTCAGTCTAACGTCATCAGCCTCATTTTCTAATCGTTTAGCTAAATCTAATACTGCTTGAACATCACCCATTCCCAATAACCTACCAACAAATCTTGTTGGTGAGAATTGTTCCAAATCGTCAATTCTTTCACCTGTTCCAACATACATCACCTGCGCACCAGTTGCTGCAGAAGCTGCCAATGCACCACCACCTTTTGCAGAACTGTCAAGTTTTGTAATTACAATTCCGCCTACTGGGACAGTTTTATTGAATGCCTCAGCCTGAGAGAAACACTGTTGACCTATTGTACCGTCAATTATTAAAAGTGCTAAATCAGGGTCCGACACCTTACGGATTTTGGACATTTCATCAAGTAGATCTTTTTCTTCTTTATGACGTCCTGCAGTATCTATTAGAATTATATCAAGATTAGAATTTTCAAAATGTTTAAGTCCATTCTTAACTATTTCAGGTGAATCCTTATTCTTCTCTTCGCCATAAACTTCAACACCTGATTTTTCACACATAGTTTTTAGTTGAACTAACGCACCTGGTCTGAATGTGTCTGCGCCTATGACTGCTACACGGTAACCTTGCTTAGTTAAGAATTTTGCAAGCTTTGATGTAATTGTAGTTTTTCCACTGCCTTGAATTCCTAACATCAATACCTTGTTTATCTTACCAGATTTGAAATGAAATTCCGTGTCATTACCCAATAATTTTGCCAATTCATCATAAAGAATTTTCACAATGTGATCTTTTCTTGAAAGACCTGGTGGAGGTGTTTCATTTAAAGAGCGTTCCTCAAGATTTTTTGTTATTTCTAAAACGAGCTTTACATTTACATCTGATTGTAATAGTGAACGTTGAACATCTTTTGCTAACTCTTTGATTAATTCTTCATCCACACCAGATGAACTAACAATCTTCTTGATTGCAGCACGTAGTCCATCTTTTAAGTTATCTAACATTATTTTTTAATTCCGCCTCCAGTATTTCAAATCTTCCTCTGTATCCATCCCATACTTTTTTCGATTTTTTGATTGATATAGGGTTTTTGAACAATGGGCAATTTATCACGAATGTCTCTGCTTCACCACCTTCAAAGTTGATATTAAACCCATGCTTAGTTGAAAGACTCTCAAGTTTATTCAAATCATTTAGATCAATGATTTTCCCGAGCCAAGACTCATCAAGTCCATCTGCACTAACGCTAGTTATGATAAAATCAAATTTTTCTTCAATTAGTTCTTTTAGATAGTCAACTTGACCTTTGTGCCAAATTGGTGAGATTAGTTCCAAACCCATGTTATCCGCTATTTTTTCAAATTTATCCTTTTGAAACTTACTCATTATTCCACCATGGACAATTCCTTCTATTCCAAATTTTATTTTGGCTGACTCCAAAACTTCTTCAAGTTTATCTAATTCTACTTCAGTATCATAAGAATTAGCTTTGATGGTTAAGTGTGGTATGCCTAGAGATTTTGATTGTAATTCACTCAATTCAATATTTGAATAATGTAACAAATGACTTTCATCAGAT
>CACLNC010000047.1 GCA_902608175.1 uncultured marine group I thaumarchaeote
TGGGTTTCCTCCACCGCCAAAAAATATCATATTTTATCATTTTTTTTTCGGTATATTATTGATCGCAAAAACAAGTTTTTCTATGAATGGTTTATATGTATTTCATTAACTCACAATTTTGCATACGTAACGCTTTGGCGGCGCCTGTGATGAAGTATGGAATTGTTCCACTTTGTGATTTATAGGCCTCCAGTTACGCATACAAAATGAGGATCTGACCGTAATGATCAGATCTGAGATGTGAAGATTATGTGCATTCCGTCAATTTCAAATAAGAAAATTGTGCAAATTTGTACTTCAATAATTCAAATAATTCAGAATCCGGTTGATCCTGCCGGACCTGACTGCTATCGGATTGATACTAAGCCATGTTAGTCTTTGTAGTAATACAAGGCATACGGCTCAGTAACACGTAGTCAACCTAACTTATGGACGGGGATAACTTCGGGAAACTGATGATAATACCCGATAGGTCATTATGCCTGGAATGGTTTATGGCTTAAATGAATTTCGCCATAGGATGGGACTGCGGCCTATCAGCTTGTTGGTGAGGTAATGGCCCACCAAGGCTATAACAGGTACGGGCTCTGAGAGGAGTAGCCCGGAGATGGGTACTGAGACAAGGACCCAGGTCCTATGGGACGCAGCAGGCGAGAAAACTTTGCAATGTGCGAAAGCACGACAAGGTTAATCCGAGTGTTTCCTGCTAAAGGAATCTTTTGTTAGTCGTAGAACCACTATCGAATAAGGGGTGGGCAAGTTCTGGTGTCAGCCGCCGCGGTAAAACCAGCACCTCAAGTGGTCAGGAGGATTATTGGGCCTAAAGCATCCGTAGCCTGTTTTGTAAGTCTTCGGTTAAATCCACATGCTTAACATGTGGGCTGCCGGAGATACTGCAAAACTAGGGAGTGGGAGAGGTAGACGGTACTTGATAGGAAGGGGTAAAATCCTTTGATCTATTGATGACCACCTGTGGCGAAGGCGGTCTACCAGAACACGTTCGACGGTGAGGGATGAAAGCTGGGGGAGCAAACCGGATTAGATACCCGGGTAGTCCCAGCTGTAAACGATGCAGACTCGGTGATGCATTGGTTTATTGCCAGTGCAGTGCCGCAGGGAAGCCGTTAAGTCTGCCGCCTGGGAAGTACGTACGCAAGTATGAAACTTAAAGGAATTGGCGGGGGAGCACCACAAGGGGTGAAGCCTGCGGTTCAATTGGAGTCAACGCCTGAAACCTTACCCGGAGAGACAGCAGAATGAAGGTCAAGCTGAAGACTTTACCAGACAAGCTGAGAGGTGGTGCATGGCCGTCGCCAGCTCGTGCCGTGAGATGTCCTGTTAAGTCAGGTAACGAGCGAGATCCCTACCATTAGTTGCCACCATTACTCTCAGGAGTAGTGGGGCGAATTAATGGGACCGCCGCAGTTAATGCGGAGGAAGGAAGGGGCCACGGCAGGTCAGTATGCCCCGAAACTCTGGGGCCACACGCGGGCTGCAATGGTAGCGACAATGGGTTCCAAAATCGAAAGATTGAGGCAATCCCCAAACGCTACCACAGTTATGATTGAGGGCTGCAACTCGCCCTCATGAATATGGAATCCCTAGTAACTGCGTGTCATTATCGCGCGGTGAATACGTCCCTGCTCCTTGCACACACCGCCCGTCGTTTCATTGAAGTTTGCCCTTAACGAGGTAATGTCTAATTGGCACTATCGAACTTGGGGTAAGTGACAAGGGAAAAGTCGTAACAAGGTGACCGTAGGGGAACCTGCGGTCGGATCACCTCCTTAGAAAAAGAAATGCGGAATGCACAAATCTTCACATCACCATCGATGCAATGCATCATGAAAGTGATGTATGAAGGATGTAGCGGGTCCACCGCACTGGACACGTGATGATCGTCATGCATAGTCGTGTAATATGTGACTGTATATGCTGGTGTTAAGACGCCAGTAGATGGATTGCTAGGCTTGAGAAGAGATGAAGGACGTGACAAGCTGCGATAAGC